>CAJXJM010000151.1 GCA_913054205.1 uncultured Rhodospirillaceae bacterium | reverse complement strand
GTGAATGAAATAAATTCGGCCCGTGCGGGTTCGTCGGCGATCATCACTATATCGCAGGTTTCATTTTTAATCGCTTCAGCCGTACTGCCGGGAGTGGCGCAGGGGACATACGAAACCTCTACGCCCAACTTGTCGGCAATCGCTTTTGCGATATCCGGCGACACACCTTCAGGGTCGCCATCCGGTGTTTCGCCGGTGACCAGAAAAATGTTCGCTAGATTTATGCCGGCTCTTAAGACACCCGTCGGTGCAAGTTCAGCAATAACGTCATCATACATTCTATTTTTTAACTCATTGGGGATGGACAGGGTTCCCATTCTTCAAACTGAGAACTGCCGGAGCGCGTAAAATGCGCCAATGTATCGTGTTGCGCAGCAAAATGACCGGTTTCGCCGGCATGGGAATCACCAGCTGGAATTTCATATTTAAATTCGTGGCGATTAAATTCGCCAAAAATCTTTTTGCCGCTCGGCGTGATAATGATTGGGCCTTCAATGGTGACTTGGCGCCCTTTTGTTGCACCAACGTCCATCGATCTGGTGAGCCTCAAGCGGTGCTGGTATAACAAAAACTGATTTGGTCGGCATAAAAAATTCCTCCAATCAATTGGGCGACTAATAGGCGTATTCCTTAAACACCGGATCGACACTGCCCGACCAATCGCCATCGAAATGGGCGAGCAATTCTTCAGCCGGTGTGATCCCACTTTCCGCAATCGCATGAAGCGGGTTTAAAAACACGGTTTCATCCTGTCCAGAGCCGTCTAATTTGGCGCGGCGCGTTAAACCCTGTTTAGCAATCTTCAGGACATCTTTTGCCAAATCCTGAAGCGAGCCACCGCGGAATGGCGTTTTGAGCGCTGTCATCGGAACTTGGTCGCGAAGCGCAGACACTTCGGCATAGCTCCAATCGCTGATCAAATACGTAATGTCGCTTAAAGCCTGATCGTCATACAACAAACCAACCCAAAACGCTGGTAAGGCACAAAGATTTTTCGATGGACCGCCATCGGCACCGCGCATTTCAATGAATTTTTTAAGCCGCACTTCGGGGAACGCTGTTGTCAGATGATCTTCCCAATCTTTGATGCTCGGGGTTTCTCCGGGCAGTGCCGGCAGCTTACCCGCCATGAAGTCGCGGAAGGATTGACCGGAGGCATCTATATATTGACCGTTGCGATAAACAAAATACATCGGCACATCGAGCATGTAATCGACATAGCTTTCAAAGCCAAAATTATCTTCAAAAACAAAGGGCATCACACCACAACGATCTGGATCAGTGTCGGTCCAGATGTGACTGCGATAACTGAGGAAATCGTTTTTGTTGCCATCTTTGAACGGCGAGTTGGCCCAGAGCGCTGTCGCCAAAGGCTGCAACGCAAGAGCGCCCCTAAACATATCCACCATATGAGCTTCGGAGCGAAAATCGAGGTTTACCTGAACGGTGCAGGTTGCCAGCATCATATGATGGCCGAGTGTGCCGCGCTTTGGCATATATTCACGCATGATTTTATAGCGCCCCTTGGGCATCCATTCGACATCATCCAAAGACCATTTGGGTTGATAACCGAGGCCCAAAAAACCGGCGCCTAATTTATCAGCGACTTCTTTGACCTGACTGATATGACTTGTCACTTCACGGCAAGTTTGGTGGAGGGTTTCCAAAGGTGCGCCCGAAAGCTCAACCTGGCCGCCCGGCTCTAGCGTAACTGAACTGCCATCAGCGTTTTTAAGAGCTATCGGAACGCCGTTTTCCAGCACTGGTTCCCAGCCAAATTCCGTCAGCTTTTCAAGCAAAGACCGGATGCCACCTTCATAAGTCAGGGGCTTTAAGGTTTTAAGATCAAAGGCAAATTTTTCGTGCTCGGTGCCAATGCGCCAATCTTCTTCCGGCTTGCAGCCAGAGGCTATGTAAGCTGTGAGTTGCGCCTTATCGACGATTTTTTCATTTACATCTGTTGAATTCATTCAGACTAATACTTTCGCATGGATTACTTCAAATTTAGCTTTGCCCAATTAATTCCTGCCAAAGGGCAAGCGCCGCGAGGGCGGCGGTTTCTGCGCGAAGAATCCTCCCCCCCAGGCTGACTTTTGTAACAAAGGGCAGTTTCTCCATCAGGTCAAGCTCAGATGGCGAAAACCCTCCCTCAGGGCCGATCAAAATTGCGTCACTTGGTATATTAATTTTATCTGCCCGAAGATCGGACATCTTTACAGCATCTGGAGCATTCTCTGCCGTCTCATCCATCACCAACAGGCGACGAGTTTCATCCCAATTATCCAACAATTTACTGAGCGCTTGAGGCTCCTCAAATTCCGGCACCGTCAGGCGGCGGCATTGTTCTGCCGCTTCGATGGCATTGGCGCGGAGGCGATCAACTTTAACCCGCTCAACATTGGTATGGTCTGTTATCACTGGAACGAATTTAGCCACGCCAAGCTCGGTCGCTTTTTCGGCAATCATATCGATGCGGCTCTTTTTAACCGGCGCAAATACAAGCCAAATATCAGGATCCAGGATTTGCTGCCGTGTTTGCTCAAGCAGTTTTATCTGAAGACTCTTTTTTTCGATCTCAACAATCTCGGCCAAATATTCGCCGTCGCGTCCATTAAACAGAGCCAATTGAGCGCCACGGCCAAGGCGCATGACATTTTTGAGGTAGTGAAGCTGGCCCGCTTGAATTTCAAGTGTTTTGCCATCTTGCAAATCAGCTTCGACATATAATCTAATCAGAGACGCCATCGGAATCCTTTACCTTATTTTCCCCTGCCTTGTCATCTGCCAACTCTAACGAATAAAATGGCTTTATGGAAAACCAATCAGCATCCGACATTCCGCGTGGCAATTGGGTCGACACCTGGCTGCCGAAATCTGCGCGCCCCTACGCCCGGCTCGCCCGCTTTGACCGACCGATCGGCACCTGGTTGCTGCTGTTCCCCTGCTGGTGGTCACTGGCGCTGGCGATAGAAGACTGGACAGATGTCAAAACCGTGTTCTGGCTGTTTTTCTTGTTTGGCATCGGCGCAAAGATCATGCGCGGTGCGGGCTGCTGTTTAAACGATATTGCGGACCGAGATTTTGATGCCGGCGTCGCCCGCACCAAAGACAGGCCCATCCCGAGCGGTCAGATCACGGTCAAACAAGCCTTTATATTTATGGCGTTCTTGAGCGCGATCGGCCTCACCATTTTATTGCAGTTCAATTGGTTTGCAATTGGCCTCGGGGCAGCCTCGCTCATCCTGGTCGCAGTTTATCCGCTGACCAAACGCTTCACCTATTGGCCGCAATTTGTTCTCGGCCTGACGTTTAATTGGGGAGCCTTGTTGGGCTGGGCGGCGGTGCGCGGTGACATTCAACTCCCCGCGGTCGTTCTCTATATCGCTGGGATTTTCTGGACCCTTGGCTATGATACGATCTACGCGCTGCAAGACAAAGAAGACGACGCCATCATCGGCATTAAATCAACGGCGCTCGCCCTCAGCGGCAATGTACGTTTCTGGCTCTATGTTTTTTACGCGTTCACAATTGGCCTGATGGGCGTCTCTGGCTGGTTGGTCGCCCTCAGCTGGCCGTTTTATGTCGGCCTCGGCCTCACAGCCCTGCATGGTATTTGGCAGGTCTCGGACCTCAAAACAGAGGACCCTTTTGACTGCCTCGCCAAATTTAAATCAAACCGCTTGTTTAGCTGGCTGTTCCTCGGCGGCATTGTTGCTGGGCAAATTATTTAGCACCCCCCCCCCCACCCTAACCCTCCCCCTCAAGGGGGGAGGGAACAATATTTCGAAATCCTTCAAAAAAATCGCTCTGGCATCTCCATAACAAGAAAAGTCCATTTTTAATTTCCCTCCCCCCTTGAGGGGGAGGGTTAGGGAGGGGGGATCTAAACCATGGCCAACGAGCGTGCAAGAAGTCTTCGTAAAAACCAGACTGACGCAGAAAAACGTCTGTGGAGTCGTCTCAGACGAAAACAGGTTTCCGGATATCGTTTTCGGCGGCAAGTGCCGATCGGCCCGTATATCGTTGATTTTTTCTGTCCAGAGTTGAAATTAATAATCGAAGTGGACGGCGGCCACCATGCTACGACCCAAGCTCACGACCAGCGCAGGACCCGCTGGCTGGAATCCAATGGTTATCCCGTATTGAGATTTTTGAACAATGAAATATTCGAGAATTTAGACGGCGTGGTTCTTAAAATCACCCAAGCCGCTGTTTGACGATGGCGCTGGCTTTACCGAAATCCATCTGACCGGCAAAATCTTCGCGGAGTTTTGCCATCACCGCGCCCATTTCCTTGAGGCTTTCGGCACCAACAGCTTCGATTGCGCTCGTGACCGCCGCGGTTATTTCTTCTTCGCCCAATTGTTCAGGCAAAAAACGCTCGATGATTTCAATTTCCTGAGCCTCCTGTGCAGCCAATTCATCACGGCCGCCTTTTTTATAGGCTTCAATGGAGTCCCGGCGCTGCTTGATCATCGATTGGAGGAGTTGAAGAATACCATCATCAGTGATGCCTTCTTCGTCGACGCCGCCTTTGGTACGGTCGGCAATATCGCGGTCTTTGATCGCTGCATTGATGAGCCGTAAAGTCGACACGCAGATCTTATCTTTGGACTTCATGGCCTCTTTGAGCACGTCGTTTATTTGCTCTCGTAGCATCGAATCATCCCCTTTGACTGAAGCCAAGGACACTAACCCAAAGTAAAACCCGGAGTCAAATCGATTTACGTTTCTAAGTATTTGATATTAAACGATTAATTTAAATTTTTTAGGCTTGACCGAAACCTGAGTATCGCTTATGAGATGGCTCCAACCTGACGTGAGAGCCGGGGAATGCAACTGACCGGCGGTTCACCAACAAGATTGACAATCCGAACGTTCTAAACAAACACTTGCGACGTTCAAAAAGATAAGGATCCGCCGCAAAAATGACGGACGCCATTAAGAATACTGCGCTAAATATTTGTCCTCCGGGTAAGGACGCAGCGTTGATTCTTGAGGATGGAACGGTCTTTTGGGGCAAAGGTGCCGGCGCTGAAACTTCTGCCACCGGCGAAGTTTGTTTTAACACCTCGCTCACTGGCTATCAGGAAATCCTCACCGATCCGTCTTATGCCGGGCAAATCATTACCTTTACTTTCCCGCATATCGGCAATGTCGGCACAAATCCGGAAGACATCGAAACCGTGACCCCCGCTGTGCGGGGTTGTGTCATGGGAGCGGACATCAGCGCTCCGTCCAGCTGGCGCGCCGCCAAACATCTCGATGAGTGGCTGAAGTCTCACAATCTGCCAGCCGTTACCGGCATCGACACCAGACGCCTGACGCGCCGCATTCGCGACGTCGGCTTTGCCAATGCGACGATTGTGAATGCCAAAGAGAATGGCAGCGTGGATGTCGAAGCCGCCCTCAAACAAGCGAGTGAATTCCCGGGCCTTGAAGGCATGGACCTGGCAAAAGACGTCACCTGCACGCAAACCTATAGCTGGGACGAAAGCATCTGGTCGATTAAAGACGGCTACGGCCAACAAAATTCACCTCAACGCCATGTCGTCGCGATGGATTTCGGCGCTAAGCGCAATATTCTGAGATGCCTTGCGGCGGCCGGCTGTAAAGTCACCGTGGTTCCGGCATCTACAAGCGCCGAAGACATTTTGGCGCACAAACCAGACGGTGTATTTTTATCGAACGGCCCCGGCGATCCGGTGGCAACCGGCGAATACGCGGTGCCAACGATTAAAGCATTGATCGAGAAAAACCTGCCAATCTTCGGCATTTGCCTCGGCCACCAAATGCTCTCGCTCGCCCTCGGCGCCAAAACCACAAAAATGCATCACGGCCACAGAGGGGCCAATCATCCGGTCAAAGACCTCGAGACCTCCAAAGTCGAGATCACCAGCCAAAACCACGGCTTCGTCGTCGAAGCCAACTCCCTGCCGAGCGGCGTCATCGAAACCCACCGCTCATTGTTCGATGGCACCCTCGAAGGCATCCGCGTCGACGGAAAACCAATCTTTTCCGTCCAATACCACCCCGAAGCCTCGCCGGGCCCGCAGGACAGCCACTACTTGTTCGACCGGTTCGTGGCACTGATGGAGGGGGCGGCCCCATGAGCAAGTTCAAGGAAATCGTCCACAAATTCCGCTACAACATCTACTTCTTCGTGGCGACGACGGTGTTGCTGATCCTGGCGCTGCTGGGGGTGATCTAATGCCGAAACGCACCGACATCAAAACCATCATGATCATCGGCGCCGGGCCGATTGTGATTGGCCAGGCCTGTGAGTTTGATTATTCGGGCGCGCAGGCGTGTAAGG
The DNA here is from genome assembly GCA_913054205.1 of uncultured Rhodospirillaceae bacterium. Taxonomy (GTDB): domain Bacteria; phylum Pseudomonadota; class Alphaproteobacteria; order Rhodospirillales; family UBA2165; genus TMED23. The sequence goes on along the minus strand of CAJXJM010000151.1, from coordinate 256 downwards.
CGCTACGGGAAGAGGGCTACCGGGTGGTGCTGGTCAATTCCAATCCGGCGACGATCATGACTGACCCGTCCTTGGCCGACGCCACCTATATCGAGCCGATCACGCTTGACATGCTGGAAAAGATTATCGCCAAGGAAAAGCCCGATGCATTACTGCCGACCATGGGCGGGCAGACCGGCTTGAACGCCGGCATCGAACTGGCCGAGGCGGGGATATTGGACAAATACGGCGTCGAGATGATCGGCGCCAAGGCCGA
>CAJXJM010000150.1 GCA_913054205.1 uncultured Rhodospirillaceae bacterium | reverse complement strand
TTGCGCCAGCTCGATGGTATTCGACAAACCAAGTCCCAATAGTTTGCCACGATTTGCTGCTTCTTGGCGGCGCTCTTCAAAATTTTCATAGTCTGCGTCCGCAATCGCCATATCCATGTTCTTCTCAAACTCACCCGAATCGTAGGTGTAGAGAAAACTGGTTTTATACGGGAAGGCGTCTTCAGCAATGTAATTGCGGCGGCGTAACTCTGTTGGGCTAAGGCCAAGTTCTTTACTGGCAAGATCAACGAGGCGTTCCATCACATAAGCAGCCTCTGGCCGACCGGCGCCGCGGTAGGGGGCCATATTGACTGTATTTGTGAGCACGAGGGTGATCTCAATATGGACCGCGCCAGTGGTGTAGGGACCCGACAACACGCCAATATGTTGGATGCCTGAAACAGCAATCCGGTCGGCGGCATAGTAGGCGCCGATATTGGCAATTGTGCGCACGCGGAGACCGATGAACTTGCCGTCTTTATCGAGCGCGAGTTTAGCTTTGGTAATATTGTCGCGGGCTTTAGTGTCAGACAAAATAGCTTCACTTCGATCTGAAACCCACTTGACCGGACGTCCGATTTCTTTGGCAGCCCAAAGGCAGAGCGTATATTCAGGATACAGGCCGCCCTTCATGCCAAAACCGCCGCCCATGTCATCTGCAATAATGTGAACTCTGTCGATATCTACCTTAAATATCTCTTTGGCGAGCGCGCCTCGAAGAGCGTGTGGGCCTTGGGTGCCGACATGGAGAACATAACGCTCTTCATCTTTATCGTAAGAGCCAATACTGCCGCGGGCTTCCATCGAATTTGCGGTAATGCGATTGATGTCGATATCCTGGCTGATGATGTGATCAGCTCTTTCGAAGGCAGCATCCGTTGCGGCGCGATCACCGGCGTCATGGACAAAACAAATATTGTCCGGGCAATCTTCCCAGACGGCAGGTGTATCAGGATCGGCCGCTGTCGCTGTATCCATGGCGCTCGGTAAAGACTCGAAGTCAATGTCGATCAGCTCCGCGGCATCCTTTGCCTGGTCGAGCGTTTCGGCCACAACGAAGGCGATATAGTCGCCGACAAATTTTGCTGTTTTCACCAGGGCCGGTTGGGGCGCTACAAATCCTGGGCTGCCATCCGCTTTGGTGCGGGGGACTTGCGGGGTCTGACTACCCAATCCTGAAGCTGCAAAATCATCTCCGGTAAAAATCGCTAGAACACCCGGCGCCTGTTTGGCCTCAGTGGCATCAATCCTGCAGATATTGGCGTGGGCATAGGGCGAGCGCAGGACAAAACCGCGCGCTTGATTGTCGAGATTTATGTCGTCTAGATAACGCCCGCGACCGGTGAGAAGGCGTGGATCTTCCAAACGTAAAACTGATTGCCCGATGCCGAATTGGCCCATGATATTCCCCGATAGTTGATTGATATTTGGTGGCGATTTTAGCCAGAAAAACGGAAGCGGCAAGCTAGGAATGCGACCTTTGAAATCATCCGCACTCAGGCTAAGCTTAATCTATGGTGAAATTAAAGATTTATATATTGGCGTTGGGAGTTTGTCTTGCCAATTGGCAACTCAATGCCGCAGAAGTCGACGTTGATCTAAAACTGGTCTTGTTGATCGATGTGTCATCGAGCGTTGATTCTGTTGAATCGCGGCTCCAGCGCAAAGGCTATGTTGACGCCATGACTGATCCATCGGTTTTAAAAGCGATCACCAAAGGCCGCTTGGGCCGAATTGCGATCACTTATGTCGAATGGGCAGGGGCCAGAAATCACTCTGTCCTGGCCCCTTGGACTGTGATTGAAGATTTTGCCAGTGTCTTCGCATTCGCGACACTTATTGAAGCGGCTCCTCGTTCCAGCGGCGAATGGACCTCAATCAGCGGTGCACTCACGTTTGGAGCGTTGCAGTTTGAAAAAATCAGCATATCGAGTGATCGCAAGACAATGGATATATCAACCGATGGTCCCAATAATGATGGGCCGTCTCCGGCTCTGGCGCGCGATAGTGCGATAGCAGAAGGCATAACCATCAACGGTCTGCCGATCGTTAATAATCGTTTGCAGATCTCCGGCATGAAATAGATGCCGAATTACGATCATTATTTTGCCGATTGTGTCATTGGTGGCCGCAACGCTTTTATGGTGATTGCTGATGACTATCAGGATTTTGCCCGCGCCATTAAAAAGAAACTTATCTTTGAAATTGCCGACCGCATGCCACCCGGATACCGTCATTTTGCCCAGCGATCCTATCTGGTGAGAGCCGCCGAGATGACCAGGCCAAGCTGCGATGCCGGCATAGATTACAAACGGGAAGGCACCCCTAACAAGAGGCGTGTTTATTAGAGACGCGGTTATTTGTCAGATGGCTTTTTGCTGCTGGGGAGATCTCTCGGATTTTGCAGGCCAAGCGGCTGGTTCGTTGGCGGCTTTGAGAAAGGCTTACCCCAAGGCTGAGGGGGCGTATCTGCACTCACGGTATTTGGAAAAATGGAGCGCCCATGTTGCCGTTCTGCCAAATCTATGACATTTGGATTGTCCGGGCCAAAGCGACCCACGCCGTCAAATAACGGCACATCTTTGCGTCTAAACGGTACGATCAAAATCATGCCGGCTAGAAATCCGCCGATATGCGCCCACCAAGCGGTGCCATCATCGCTGTTGAGGCTGAAAAATTGCAATCCAATCCAACCACCTAAAACAAGAACGGCGGGCAGACGCAGCGGGATGATGTTCATAAACAATACAAGCACGCGCGCCTTTGGATGGAGCACGAGATAGGCACCAAGTATCCCAGAAATGGCTCCACTGGCACCGATCAAGGGGGAGGCAGAATCTGCTTCCATCACTGCGTGGGAGAGCGTTGCCAGAATACCGCAGACCAAATAGAAAGCGATGTAGCGAACATGTCCCATTGCATCTTCGACATTGTCGCCAAAGACCCACAAAAACAGCATGTTAAAAATCAAATGCATCCAGCCGCCATGGAGGAACAGGCTGGTGATCGTGGTAAACGATTCGGGGATTATGACGAGGTCAGGGCTCAGGTCTCTGATGCCAAACAGCACGGATGGAATCGTGCCAAGGCCGAAGATGTATTTGCCTTCCTCCGCGCCGAGTGACAATTGCCACAAGTAAACGCCGACGCAGGCAATGATCAGTGAGACGGTTACATACTGAAAATTGATGGTTTGGAGAGTATTATCATCTTTAAGTGGCAATAGCGCCATTATAAATCCTTGGCTGTTACTTAGCGCGAGTTTAGAGCAAAAAATGGCCAAAATGAAACGTTTTGGTAAATGTTCACAGCGAATTGTCAATCGACGTAGGCACCCAATCGGCCCAGTAAAAAAAATAAGATGTACCACGATCCACTACGGCAAAAAATAAGGGCGGTAGGTGACGAATTTTTTTTAATTCAAGATGCTTCATATTTCTCATAAAGCGATAAAAATCACTTGAAATTCACTCCTTTAAATCAAATGTTAAAGCTAGATATTGACGACTTGACGAGTGATCCACCGGTCATCGCATAGGCTTCAATAACAGGACAACCAAAGACGTTTTCCAATTCGTGCTGCACCTGCGGCGGAAGTGAAGACGAAGATAAGCGGATAACACGAATGTCAGCTTTGTCGATAATTTCTTGGTCGCGATCGGCGTAAGATAGAATTTCCTGATGCATGGTTGATACGGCGGTGTACCATGTCGGTTTAGCTTCCTCGATCCACGAGAAAAATTTATCTGGTTCAAACCCGGGTGTACAATAGGTCATGGCGCCGGCACGCACAGCAGAAAGAATTGCCGCAATAAGTCCGTGAATGTGGAATAGCGGCATAATATTGAGACCGATATCATTGGACTGCAAATCCAATGACGTTTTGATGTGTTCTGCCGACGCACATAAATTTATTTGGGAAAGCGGGACAATCTTCGGCTGGGATGTCGTGCCGGAGGTGTGCATTACCAATCCACAATCTTCCGGCCCAGCAAAGCCTCTATTTTCGGTAGCACTACCATCGGCTTTATCAGTAAAGGTGAACAATCCAGCCGGGTCGGTTGCAGACCAACTAATTTCAAACACAGGAATGTCACGTTGCTTGGCGATTGCCAAAACTGGGGATTTGCTGCCTTTCTCGAGGATCAGTGCTTTGGCGTTAAGATGGGAAAGATAATAGTCAAATTCTTCTGTGCTGTAGTTTGGATTGAGCGGTGCCGTTGTTGCGCATGATGCTACAGATAAAAATGAACTCGCCATTTCAGGGCCATTTGGCAGGACGATTGCGACCCGATCATTGCGTCCGATCCCCCGAGCATTTAGCGCTTTAACCGTCGCTTCAACATGCTCTAACAATGCACCGTAGGTGAGATAAGGCCGCCCGGGAGCGGCCAATACATTTGCGGCAGGTGCGCCCGATTTTATGATTTCAATAACGCTATTCGCCATTTATTGAGAAAATTCTAAGGTGTTTTACAATATTGAATACGCTGAAAATTAGCATAAACTTCGAAGCTCGGCGAACTGCAAATGGCGTTGGAACCTGCCATGGAGTTGGAGACTAGAGGCATCATAGTAAATATGAGTGCAGCTCGGGCGCAAGTCTAAGTAAGGTGTTCGGACATTCGCTTGGGCGAATAATTTAGTGTGGCAAATTTTTGGATTGCGATAGTTATTTTGGCAGTGCAATATTAGTGTATTCTACCCTTTTACAATTTGGCCTAACTCTAAATGTCTTCACTTGAACTTAAAGTCACTCCGATTGACCAAAGCGCAACGCTTAAGGAACGCACCTATAAGGCGCTCAAAGCGGCAATCGAGCAAATGAATATCTATGACAAGAATGCGCAGCTTCGGCTTGATGAGCGACAGCTTTCCACCCAATTTGGAATCAGCCGTACGCCATTGCGTGAAGCGTTGGCGCGCCTCGAACATGAGGGATTGATTCGCACCATTCCAAGGCGTGGCGTTTTTCTGCTGCGAAAATCCAAGCAAGATATTCTTGAAATGATTACGCTATGGGCGGCGTTAGAGAGCATGGCAGCGCGGATCATTACGCTTGAGGCAAGCGACGCCGAAATAGGGACACTCCGCGAATTGGTGGAAAAATATGAAGATCAGGAAGTTGACGCCAATCTTGATGAATATTCAGATGCCAATATCGAGTTTCATCAGCGCATCCTGAAATTGAGCAAATGTAAGATATTGGAAGAAACTGCGGCTGATCTATTTATGCATGTCCGGGCGATTCGCGCCCGCACCATCGGTGAAGACAATCGGGCATTTCGTTCCGTCATTGACCACAGCCATATTATTGAAGCGCTTGAAGCTCGTGATACAGAAGAGGCAGAACGTTTGGTGCGTGAGCACACACTCAATCTCCGCGCCCACGTCGAACGCCATCTCGATCTGAGCTTGGGAGAAGCGGAAGAAAACGCTCAATCAGAAGTCGTCGCCTAGCTTGGCTCGACCCGCGCTGCGCAAAATTTAAATTCTGGAATTTTTCCAATCGGATCGAGCTGCGGATTGGTGAGTAAATTGGCCGCTGCCTCGGCATAGCAAAATGGGATAAACACCATACCTTCCGGAACATCTTGATCCTGGCGAGCTTTTAAGGAAATTTCACCTCGCCGGGTGGATACGCGAATAGCGCCACCTGGTTCAATCGCCATTTTTTCCAAATCTTTCCAATTGAGGCAGGCAATAGCTTCTGGCTCTAATGTGTCCAATATACCTGCGCGGCGGGTCATTGAGCCGGTGTGCCAGTGTTCGAGTACACGGCCCGTCGAAAGAATCATTGGATATTCATCATCCGGAATCTCATCTGGCGACACGATCGCAGCCGGCACAATTCGGCCCCGCCCGGATGCTGTTGGAAATCCATCGCTGAATATAATTTCATTGCCAGGCTGGTCCGGAGCGTCGCAAGGATAGGTGATGGATTCTTCACGCTCCAGCCGTTCCCACGTGATGTTGTTCAGAGATGGCATGACTTTGGTCATCTCGGCAAACACATCGCTCGGATGTGTGTAACTCCAGTTCAGTCCAATACGCTGGGCAAGTTCTTGGATTAGCTCCCAATCTTGGCGTGCTTCGCCGGGAGGGGCGAGGGCGGCCCGCGCCATTTGGATTTCGCGGTTGGTGTTAGTGAAAGTCCCGGATTTTTCAACATGCGCGGTGGCAGGCAAAATGACATCGGCATGCCAAGCTGTTTCAGTTAAAAATATATCCTGGACCACAAGGTGATCGAGTTTAGCCAATGCCGAGCGGGCATGATTTTGATCCGGATCAGACATCGCCGGATTCTCACCTTGAATGTACATGCCGTTGATTTCACCATCGTGAATGGCATCGATGATTTCAACCACGGTAAGACCTTTATTCGGATTGAGCTCGGTGCCCCACAGCTCTTCGTACTGAGATCGAACAGATGGATCTTCGACCGACATATAATCTGGAAACAGCATCGGGATGAGCCCGGCATCAGAGGCACCTTGGACATTATTTTGACCGCGCAAGGGGTGCAAACCTGTTCCGGGTCGACCGATCTGACCGGTTGTTAGCGCCAAAGCAATTAAACAACGCGCATTGTCTGTGCCATGAACATGTTGAGAGATTCCCAT
>CAJXJM010000149.1 GCA_913054205.1 uncultured Rhodospirillaceae bacterium | reverse complement strand
ACCATATGGACCATTTTGAAGCTGTTGCGGTAAAGACCGTCGCCCAGGCCGCGACGCACCCAACCAGCTCCCTCAAGAGTCCTTAATACTCTTAGGATTGTTGGGCGCGGCAAACCAGAGGTCTGATAAATTTTGTGCAGCGTTGAAGGGCCTTGCTCTTGTAATATACGCATGACGTCTAGACCGCGTTCTAACGCGCGAATTGTTTTAAGCTTTGGCTCTTGGGAACCTGATTTCTGATCGCCTGTCATGTCGCACTCATTGGGCTGGCCAAAATTTCAACAGGTGAAATCTATCGGAATTTGTCACATGAAGGAAGCAGAACTATCAAACGCGATTTTGGATTTGCGGGCTGTCGGCGGCATATCGATAGGCGCGGAATATCCAATTCACATCACCATGCAATGGATTTTTGGTCCAGATATCCGAGACATATTCCCACACCACATCACCCTCTGGCGTGATTTCAAATATGCAGCCTTTGCTACCTTCGCAGATTAACGTATTGCCGTTGGCCAGGCGCTGCATGCCGCTAATGTGCGGGCTATAAAAGCTGAGCGCTGGCGTGCCGCGATATTCCCACTGAATATCTTTGCTGTCGGGATCAAATTCGACTATGCGGGAAAAATTAAGATCCCGACCATGCATTCCATTGCAATAGATCAATACATTACCGTTATCGAGCATGTGGCAATCGTGTTGGTGACCAAGTTCCTGTTCCTGGTATTCCCATTTAATTTTGCTGGTTTGCCGATCAATGATGATCAGGAGGTTGAGCACTCGGTAGCTCACCATGATGTCGCCATTTTCAAGCGGGGCGCAGGTATTGGCATGCGCCCATTCGTGGCGTTTGCAGAGCGAACAGATTTGATATTTGTCCATGTCCAAATCAGTTGATTCCCATTCCCAGACAACGTTACCGTCGGCATCAACTTCTCGGATAACGTCCTGGTAAGGTCCCCCTGCATTAAACGAATTTTCCGAGCCGGCGAGGCCACCTTTAACTTTTGCAGCCTGTTCATCGGTCATTTTTTTCCAGGCGATATAGACAGTATTGCCATTGGGCAGGCGCCGGGCATCATGGTGTTGGTTTTCGTCGTGATGCTCCCACACAACATTGCCGTTCCAATCGTATTCTCTCAGAACACCACCTTTGCCGGCGGCAATGGTTGGTCCATCTTTTGAGTTTTCGCTGATAAACAAATTGCCGTTGGGTAGCAGCATGCCGTGATTGATGCCACCCTGCTTTAATGGCCATTGATGGACAATTTCCCCGTCGAGGTTCAGCAAAATGGCTTGGTCGTGATTAATCGGCGCAAACAAAGTGAAGCCTGGCGTTGCACGTGCCGAATCGTGATGGGTCAAGCCAAATCGATTAAACAGCATTCGTGGTCCCCTCTGCGCATTAAATCTGGTGCATTTCATAAGAGGCAAAAAAGTCAGCCATGTCAAAACGGAATTCTAACCTGTTTTCGTTATAGGGAATTAGGCGTTACACTTGTAGACATTGATAAACGATCAGAAGAGAAAAGTTATGAAAGCGCGCGTTAAATGGGTCCAGGATAGAACCTTTTTAGGAGAATCCGGAAGCGGCCACTCAATGGTGATGGACGGCGATCCGGCTGGCGGTGGCCGCGACCTCGGCATCAGACCAATGGAAGCTCTATTATTGGGCATGGGAGGCTGCACGGCCTATGACGTCGTAGAAATTCTTGAGAAATCGCGGGAGGCGGTTGAGGATTGCGTGATCGAGTTGGACGCCGAACGCGCCGAGGACATCCCCAAAGTCTTCACTAAGATTATTGTGCGCTATATCGTCAGCGGTCGTAATCTCGATCCCGGCAAAGTCGAGCGGGCGGTAAAGCTGTCTGCAGAGACCTATTGCTCTGCGACGATCATGCTCGGCAAGACCGCCGAGGTTACGCATGAAATTGAAATTATCGATACTGCGAAAGAGTAGCCGGCCAAAATAATTAAAGGGACACCTTGTTCAGGAGTCCCTCTAATTAAAATCAGATATTAAACCAAAATAGATTGGGCGAGTTTAAACTTAAATTGCGATACCCGTTTGGCGCCAGGTAGACGTGCCTTTGCAGTCTGGGCAGACGCGCTCACCAATATGGCTGGATTGAAACTCATCCATGCACATGAGGCATTTCCGGCGTTTGGCAACCAAGTTGTCTGATTGTGGTTTCTTGTTCATTTCCGAACGAGATGCCATGGAATTATCTCCATTTTTAACAATTATCTAAATAACGGATTATCCGTTCCTCCCCGGTAGGGCCGTATCGTCGGGCAAAAATGAGCGTTTCGCTCTGTGAATATTATTTATATTTTCGCCGCGCCAGGCCGTGCCGGGACGTATGACCTATGTTATATGCGGATTCCGGTTCAAATTACCCCTGCAAAATTTGCATAGCTACTATGAGTATAGGGTATGCTTGCGTTAATCTTCGGGAAACCCTTGACTTTCTGCGGATTTTTATGAGAAATGTTTTCCAACTTGAAATACAAAATAAATGGGGAAATGAAGAATGCGCGTAATATCCTACCAAAAAGATGGAAATTCAGGTGTTGGGGTCATGGTCGGCGAAAATGGGATTGTGCCGTTAAAGGAGGTTTCAGCCGATCTGCCGACCTCTTTAAAAGCGATTTTAGAGGTTGATCCCGGGCTCGAAAAAGTGCGTGCGGCAACAGACGGAAAAGAGCCCGTTTTCTCGATGGACGATATTGTTCTTGATCCGGTTATACCGGAACCAACCGCAATTTGGGCGATGGCGCTTAATTTTCATACCCATGTCGAAGAAACCGGACTGACGACCTCGGACAAATTCCCGCATATCTTTTTGCGTCACGCTGGTGGCCATGTCGGCAGCGGTCAGCCGCTGATGTGTCCTGATCCGGAGATTGCCCGCGCCTTTGATTATGAAGGCGAGATGGCGATCATAATCGGCAAAAGCGGGCGCCATATTCCAAAAGACAAAGCGATTGATCACATTGCCGGATTTTCGATCTATAACGAAGGCTCGGTGCGCGAGTTCCAAGGCCACAATCGCCAGTTCGGGCTCGGTAAAAATTTCGAAAAATCTGCCTCCTTTGGTCCGTGGCTGATGACACCGGATGAATTTGGCGACCCCTATGTGCAATTCATCAGAACCAGCCTGAACGGTGTTGTGCGCCAAGATGAGTGTCTAGATGGTTCCATATTCAGACTGGATGAACTTATTCACTATATTTCGACCGGCTATAAATTGCGGGCGGGGGATGTGATTGTGTGCGGCACACCAGGCGCTAAAAAGCCAGATGCCAATGATAAAGTAGCGCAAGTGGATGCCCATTTTGACGACGCGGTACAATATGCCGGTCGGGTTCACATGACGCCGGGTGATGTCTGTGAGGTCGAAATCACCGGTCTGGGTGTGCTTAAAAACCCGGTCGAAGCAGATATACCGCAAGAGTACACGACGTATTAGATTTAGCTTGATTTCAACGTCCGAAATAACGGACATTAAGATTATAAAAAAACAGCGGCCATAAAGTTCGGTAACAACAGACGATGGGGCATGAGTGTCGCGTTGTCATCGTGATGGCATGTGACGACGACGTCTTGCCATTGAACGAACGTATAGAAACGGCGGCTGACGAAGGGGAGCTAGAAGAGATTTATAATACTGAACGACATCTATTGTATGTGGCATGTACCCGTGCTCGTGACTGGTTGCTGGTTACAGGCGTCGCACTAGGGTCTGAGTTTTTAGCAGACATGAAGTTGGATTGACGCACCAGAGCGAGTGGAGACGCAAGCAAGTGTAGTGACGTCATTCGTTGGGAAAAAAATAATGGCAAATGACTTGAGAACAGAACTTGGCGAAGACGATAACATAACGACGAAGTGTCATTGCTAACTCTATATCACAATGATAAAAGCCCTCAGTGCCTCGGTGGCGGAACTGGTAGACGCGCGGGATTCAAAATCCCGTTTTGGCAACAAAGTGAGAGTTCGAGTCTCTCCCGAGGCACCATTTATTCCATATTTTTCAATATCTTATGAACACCAGCGGGACTGCCGCCTACCAGTCGAGCTATGTTACGCACACTATGCCCACTCTCATGCAACTGCCTAATTGCAGCCACTGATTTTGCCAACTCGCCACGTTTTTTTGATGCTGGCGGGTGGTTATCAACCTCAGCAATGTCTTCTTTTTCATCTTCAAAATCTGTTTCATCACCAAAATGCGCATTTGAGAGTGTCACTCTGTTTAAATTTTCAACTGTTTTCGTGTTATCCAAATGTCTGGCGTAATGACGTTCAATAATTTCAACAGACGTTCGGCAATTCTTTGCGACGACGAATGGATTAGACCCTGCCAACAAACGGAAGATGGTGTGGACGGAATTGAGATGCAAAAACAACAACATTTTGACCTGATCATCACCGATATCCTTATGCCTAGAAAAGAGGGGCTGGAAACGTTACAGGAAATAAAAAGCGAATTTCCGGAAACGGGTGTTATTGCAATTTCCGGCGGTGGCCGCCTGGGTAATGTCGATTTTCTGTCGGCAGCAGAACTTCTGGGTGCCGATGCTGTTTTGGCCAAACCGTTTAGCGAAGATCAAATTCTTAAGTGCGTTAATGACTGCCTTGCTTCTACAAAACACCTTATCCAAAAGTCATATTAAGCTTGTTTGCCAATAGCTTCAGAACCGGATACTAAGCAGTAAATCCTGTCGCGGTTCTGGAGAATACACACATATGTTACGCCGTTTGTACGATTGGACGCTAAGTTTAGCCGCTCATAAACATGCACTTTTGGCTCTGGCGCTGATCGCACTTATCGAAAGTTCGATTTTTCCAATTCCGCCCGATATTCTTATTATTCCGATGGTGCTGGCCGCCCGTGATCGCGCTTGGGTCATTGCGGGTGTATGTACGGTGGCATCTGTCATTGGCGGCGTGTTTGGTTATGGCATCGGCTTTTTTCTGTTTGAGCAAATTGGTAAACCGGTGTTGGAGTTTTATCACTACGCGGCCAAATTTGGCGAATTTCAAGAAACCTACAATGATTGGGGGGCCTGGGCTGTCTTTTTCGCTGGCATTACGCCCTTCCCCTACAAAGTCATTACAATATTAAGCGGTGTAACCGGCCTTAATATGCCTGTTTTTATTATCGCATCGATCTTGGCGCGAGGTTTACGATTTTTTATCGTCGCGGCTCTTTTGTGGAAATTTGGCGATCCTATTCGCGCGTTTATTGAGCGCCGATTGGGATTGCTGTTCATTTTATTCTGCGTGATGTTGGTCGGTGGTTTTGTCTTAGTTAAATATCTGCTCTAGAATGCCACCATCATGACAAAAAGCAAAAGCGAGAAAATGGTATTAGGTGTTTTGCTGTTGGCGAGTATTGGCGCCTTGGCGACGGCCTTTACAGCTCAATTCGCGTTTGATCTAGAGCCCTGCATTTTATGCAAGTATCAGCGCATACCCTATTTCGCCGTCATTCTGTTTGCCGGTCTGGCGATGCATATAAAAATGGCCGACCACGCGGGAACGGCGAAAGTTATCGGCGTGATATTTCTACTGGGTGCGGCTTTGGCATTTTATCATAACGGTGTTGAGCAGCATTGGTGGGATGCTGCGACCAGTTGTGGCAGTAGCGGCGGCGCGCTGACGACATTCAATGATTTTCAACATCAATTGCTTGCCAAAATGCCAAAGCGCTGTGATCAGATAGACTGGACCTTGTTTGGTCTGTCAATGACCGTCTACAATGTGGTTGCCTCGTTGGCGCTCGCTGCGTTTAGTTTTTACGGGGTCTCCGTCTTTGGTAAATCTCGCTAGGTAAGAAGAGTATCTAATGCCACGCAAATCAAAAAGATATGGCCGTCTTCCCGGCGATCCAACCAAAGCGGAAATGATAGAGCGCATCATCCGTGTTGATCAGGCGGGCGAGTATGGCGCCAAAAGAATCTATGAAGGGCAATTGGCTATTCTCGGTGATACCGAGGACGGCTCGACATTGCGGGAGATGGCTGCTACCGAAGAGAAGCATTTAGAAGCTTTTAATAAAATTCTCGTCGAGCGGCGGGTACGACCAACAGCGTTGACACCTTTATGGCATCTTGCGGGATTTGCGTTGGGTGCAGGAACGGCGCTTATCGGCCGGGAAGCGGCGATGGCCTGCACGGTCGCCGTTGAAGAGGTCATCGAAGAACATTATGCTGATCAATCGGCTTTGCTGGACTCTCTTGGAGAGGATGAGCGCGAACCCGAATTACAGCAAGTGATCGAAGAATTTAAGGCCGAGGAGGTGGAACACCGCGATACCGCCCTTGCGAATGGCGCCGAGCAAGCACCCGGCTATCCTGTGCTTTCAGCCGCCATAAAAACCGGTTCCCGATTGGCTATTTGGCTGTCGGAACGCATTTAAATGAACCAATCTTCAAGTGCTGATATAGCCTCTTTGACAAGAGGCTTCCTCTGGATGAGCGGGGCATTGCTGTCCTTTCTGTTCATGGCCATCGCCGCCCGAGAGCTCTCGGATACGATGAACACTTTTGAGATACTCACTTTTCGAAGTGGTATTGCGCTGACCATCACCGTAATTTTTGTAATGCGCATTGGCTG
>CAJXJM010000148.1 GCA_913054205.1 uncultured Rhodospirillaceae bacterium | reverse complement strand
AATTTGAGAGCCATGACGGATACCACAACATATCGAGTATGCGATCATAGAATCCAACGATCATGACCCAGCCCCCAAATGCGTACCCAACGGCAACCCGCCAGTTGTAACTTCCCCAGCGAATCAGGTAGGTAAATATAAACAGCGGTAGCGCAAATTTTTGTCCGACAACCAGCATGACAAAGATCATCGCCAGCAAATAACCAAAAAACATAATGGCCCTATGCACAACAGCTTTTTCAAGGGCGACGTCATAGGCCGCAGAAAGCCCGCCGTGAATCTCAATTTCTTTATTCGCATCACGCCAATCATGGTAGAGCACAAAAAATAGCATAACAGCACCGGGTACAGTCGCCATGATCGGAAATTCATTCACCGATTCCGGCCATTCAAAAGCTCGGACACCTGCCCACAGGAATAAGGCGAAGAGAACGACAGTGAATGGCAAGGAAATCAGAGGGTTTCTAGCGCCGCCTTCGGATGCTTCCTGACGTTTGGCTTTAGATGGGTCGTCGCCAATCTCTTCCTTCAGACTCGCTTTATTTTTAGTAATACCGCGCACTGATAAAAATATCGTTATGGCGATTAAGGCGAGAACGATCAGGACAATTGGTCGACCGAGCCAGCCAAAGCCATCATGCGCACTCATGCTGATTTGGAAAGCATTCTCCATGATATTGCCAAGGATCAAGGCCAAGATTAAAGGCGGTCGCGGCCAACCACCACGTTTCATTATAAATCCTATGATCCCAAAGGTGAGGCAGGATATCCAGTCGCCTAAAGCTGCACCACCGAGCCAAGCGCCTAGGAAAACAAATAAGATAACACCGGGTACCAATAGATGACCTGGCAAGAACGCCACTTTGGCAACCTGCTTGCTCCACATCATCAGCAGGCCAGCCGCAAGGATATTAGCGATCACAATTGTCCACACCATACTGAAGGTAATGTGCAATTCAGTTGTCAACATATCAGGGCCGGGTTTCAATCCTTGAATAAGAAGCGCACCCAATAAAATCGCTGTACCCAGACTTCCGGGAATGCCAAAGGCAACCGTCGGAATGAGCGATCCGCCGCGTGTTGCGTTATTGGCCGCTTCCGGCGCAATGACGCCGCGAATATCACCAAAGCCAAATTGTGATTTGTCTTTAGCACTTTGTACGGCGTGTCCGTAGGCAACCCAATCGACAATAGCGGCACCCAGACCCGGCAGCATTCCAACATAAGTGCCAATGGCAGCGCATCTGAGCGCTAGCCACCGATGGCGGAAGACGTCTTTGACGCCTTCCATCATACCACCACCTTCAGTCTGATCTTTAGGCACCCGCGAAATTGACACATTTCGAATAGACAATTCCATAATTTCAGGAATAGCAAACAAGCCAAGCACGACAGGAATAAGCGGTAAATTATCAAGCAAATATTCTGTCTCAAAATGATAACGCGGAATGGATTCGGCCTCACCATATCCTATGGTTGAGAGTAATATGCCGAGGCAGGCTACCGTCAAACCTTTAAGAATGGATCCGCCACTCAAAGATCCAACCATAGCCAAGCCAAGCAAGCCCAGCACAAATAATTCAGGTGACGCAAAAGATTTGATGATTGGTAGAATAAGAGGCAATGAAACTGCGAGTATCATGGCACCGAACACGCCACCAAATGCTGAGACGGTAAACGCTGCACCAAACGCCCTTGCCGCCTTGCCTTGCTGCGCCATCGGATAGCCATCCAAAATTGTCGCCTGAGACGCGGCTGTCCCGGGTATCCCGAGCATAACGGAAGCAATGGTGTCACTGGTCGAGGTGACGGCAAACATGCCAAGAAGCAGAGCAAAAGCCGGGACGGTGTCCATGCCAAATGTAAAAGGCAGCAAAAGCACTAGTCCAATAATGCCGCCTAAACCAGGGACTGCCCCCAGCCAAATGCCTAACAAAACACCTAACAATAAAAAGCCAATTGCTGGCCACTGAAAGACCGCTATCAGGCCTTCAAGCAATGCTTCAAACATAATTTGGTCCAAACTTACGCCCTGCTCCGTTGCGCAATGACAGTGCAAGGTAAAACAGATTTTTGATTGAATGACTCATTTTGAAATTAAAACGGCGTAACATGGATTTTTCACATTACGCCGTTTTTTACTGATAAGGCCTATTTCTTTTTCTTGCCATCATTTTTTCATTTCTTGCGGGCTGTAAGTTGTTTCATCCCAGCAAGGGCTCCCGGACTGACTTTGTTGAAATCGGTCAACAACCAGCTAACTTCCTTTCCCACACCAAAATCCGGGGCGCTTCTAACCATTTTCGTCCAGGCTGCGATAAAATCTGGATCACTCAGGGTTTTCTTAAAGGCTGCCCGCAATTCAGCAATGCGTTCGGGTGGATTATCTTTTCGCGCATAAATGCCAAAAGGCCGAGAATTAAATTTCGAGAACCATTTATAAGCTTCCCAAAGCGGGCCAGTAGGTAATTTTCCACCATGGGTATCCTTATAGAACTCGGCAAAATGCTTTACGTCTTTTGGATAAATTCCAGGATCAGCAAATTTTCCATCGGCCCCAAGGGCAGAGTGATAGTAAAGTGCCTTGGCTTCACCCGACTTCAAAATTGTGTCTTTATAAAAAACGATATAGCCAATACCACCGGTGGTCAGCAACCCGATCTCTTTCGCCCGGATCGCAGCATTCAATTTTGGCTGACCGCGATAACCAGGGACATAGCGGTAATCAACGCCCAATATCTGCAACGGTAGACGAGCGAATATTCCTAAGCCATCTGAAGTGCCACGCCCTCCGACGATCATTTTCTTTACCTTAAGCAAATCACTGGCCTGCTTAATACCGGGCTTAAAATTCGAACGCGCTAGAGATAAATAGGAGGAGCCGCCCGCCCCAATAACAGCGATTTTGGATAAATTAAAACGCACACCTGGCAGTTTCAAAATCTGCGCCATTTGCTGGGCGGTCCCCCACAAAACGGTGAGTCCATTCGGCTTGGCTTTTTCAGCCATAAAATTCATACCTTTGACACCGCCCGCACCGGCAATATTTTTGATGACCATATTGGCGCCTTTACCCAAATGCTTTTTCATGTGGTT
Source organism: uncultured Rhodospirillaceae bacterium (assembly GCA_913054205.1). Taxonomy (GTDB): domain Bacteria; phylum Pseudomonadota; class Alphaproteobacteria; order Rhodospirillales; family UBA2165; genus TMED23. The sequence continues at coordinate 3,567 of CAJXJM010000148.1, read as the reverse complement.
CGTAAACAATCGACCGGTACGGGTCAGACCGCCACCGGCACCAGCATTAATAATGACGGTCACATCTTTGCCATCATAAAAACCGGCTTGAGAGGAAGTGGCTGAAGCCATCATCCCTACAGCACCAGCGGCAAGTAGAAGTGTTTTAGAATTCAACATAATTTTCTCCCCATAGTGTGTTGGTTGGTTATTAAAATCAGCTGACAGACAGCTAACGTGAAACTTTCCAATTTTTCAATTTGAAGTGTATTGCGATATTGAAATCTATGCTAATAAATAATGATAATTGCCATAAGGATTTGTTATGACCCTAGAGATGAACTATCTGGAACATTTCACTGCTGCAGTTGAAGCGGGAAGCATCGGGAAAGCGGCGCGTAGCCTTAATATTTCTCAGCCGGGGCTAACCCGAAGCATTCGAATACTCGAAGAACAGCTTGAAGTCGTCCTTTTAGAACGCAGTGTTAAAGGTGTAACACCGACAGATTTTGGCGTGAATTTTTACACCCGGGCGAAGTCCATTCTCTTAGAAGCCAATCGGGCACAGGTTGAAATCCGAGAAATGCGGGGTGAAATTGAGCGCATAATCTCCATTGCAACTTTGCCGACATTGGCAAATTTTGTTCTCCCGGAAGCAACAATGAAGTTTTTAGATGTTCACCAGAATGTAAAAGTCAGAGTCGTTCAAAAGGCTCGAAAAGAAATACTATCATCCCTCATCGAAGGTGAGTTTGACATTATATTTTCAATTTTGGATGACGAAGTGCTCGGATATAAAAAACCTGACAACGAATATATGGGCCAAGAAATTACCAGCCGTTTGTTGTTTTTAGATCGACCATCGGTAATTGTGCGGCGCGACCACCCGGTTTTAAACACCAAAAACAATATCGCCGAGGAGCTATTAAAATACCTATGGATAATGCCACGGCCAGAATCTGATCAACGGCTTTATCTAAATAAATATTATGCAGAGGCTGGTCTATCCCTGCCAAAAATTGCCGTCGAATGCCAATCTACTCCTTATTTAAAATCACTCGTTACGCAAAGTGACTTCATAGGATTTTTAACAACTACTTTTATATCCATTGAAGAGCAGGTTGGGGAGATTGTGCCAATAGACCTTCCCGGAATGAAGAATTCTATTCCTTTTGGCATTCAATATCGATCGGACAGACCGGTTTCCGGACTCGCCCAAAGCATGTTTCATCAAATGGAAATTGTTTGCCAAGAATTAAAAACGTCCAAGTCAGAGAACTTGAAAATAAAGGCTCCCGTTATCACGGGTACAAACTCGAATTTTTTGCTTCCTGCATCCGGCGCCAAAGCGTTGTCACGCTGATCCCAAGCTCTTTTGCGGTTCTCGTGCGATTGCCGTTGTGTCGATCGAGTGTTTCCAGGATTAGATTGTGACCAGCCTCGGCAAGACTTGATTTGAGATTTCGACGCTCATCATTTTTTTGGCCTTTTTTCTGAATTGGCGCACGAGATGTCGTGCCGCGAATTCGCGCCGAGAGATGTTCGGGTTGAAGTATCTCATGATCAGACAAACTAGCTGCGCGTTCGAGAGCGTTATTTAATTCTCGAACGTTGCCCGGCCAATCGTAAGTCAACAATATATCCATCGTCCGTTTGTCGATCTGCATGGTTGGCCGATCTTCTTGGACAGAGATATTTCGCAAAATTGACGTCGCGAGGGACGGGATATCACCTTTGCCGTCTCTCAACGGCGGCAGGAATATATCGATCACGTTCAGCCGGTAATAGAGATCAGCCCGAAAGCTCCCCTCCTCGACACAATCATTGAGATCACGGTTGCAGGTGCAGATGATGCGCACATTCACGGCGACAGGTTTGCTGGAGCCAATGCGTGTGATTTCATTTTCCTGCAACACCCGCAAAAGCTTGGCCTGCAGTTCCAGCGGCATCTCGCTGATCTCATCAAGCAACAACGTGCCGCCATCGGCTTCTTCAAATAAGCCCGCCTGCCCACCTTTACGCGCGCCGGTGAACGATCCTTCGGCATAGCCAAAAAATGTACTTTCGACCAGATTCTCGGGAAGCGCCGCGCAATTGATGGCGATGAAAGGTTTATCCGCCCGCTTCGATGCGTTGTGGATCGCTTGAGCAAACAGCTCTTTGCCGGTGCCGCTTTCGCCCAATATCACGACGGAAGATTGCGTTTCAGCGGCGCTTTGGGCCTGTTCGAGCGACACTTTCAGTCGCGCGCCTTTGGAGACAATATCATCCCAGGTGTATTTGGCACTGCGATTGCGCCGGACTTGGTCGAGCAATTCCCGCCGTTTGCGCACCGACACTGAATTGTTAAAGCCGAAGCCAAAGGCTGAGCAGATCGGAATACGCACCGCCGTCGCCTCAGGTTCAGTTCGAGACGGTCCAATATCCGGCCGGTTACTCCGCATCACATTGAGACAGCTTTCCGAAACACTGCCGTCGCCTTTTTCTGGCTCAATAGATTTAGGATTGGCCGTCAGCATTCGCTTACCAGCCTTATCGAACAGAATGGCCTCACCTTCGGCCACTGCGGCAATCAGCGGCAGGGTTTCCTTGAGCGTCTCGAACAGCTCGCTCTGCCGGTCGGCACGATCCTCATTGGTGGCAGAAATGACATACGCGCCGAGTGGCAGAGCGAAAGTCTCGCGGCGCACATCATTTATACTGTCACCTTGGCCAATCCCAAACGGCTTAGCTTCCTCAGCCGTTTTGCGGCAAATGTCATTGATTTTGCCCTCAAGATTTTCCCGCCGAGCACCATCGGGTCCAACTGCATACAGGCAAAGACCACTGCCATCGGTGACTTGCGCCACGCCACCCGTGGTCCGCGCAATAAACGGCAACGCCTGATAAATCATTTCAAGACTGATAGGTTCTTCTGCCATGCCCATACCTTTTCAAAAATGAAAAGGTAGCTTATTCGTAATCTGAAACGGAAACAATCAAACTTTGGATTTAGACTTTTGCTGAATATAGCGCGGCACAAAGTAAACCGCCAAAATCACCGCCGAAGCCGCTGCCGTATAATAATTCGGCATGACCAAGCCAAAACCTGCAACGCCCAATAACACGCGTTCCCAGCCGGCCAAGTCGGCTTGAAAATACGCCTCCAGAGCAGAGGCAATAAAGATAAGACCAACGGCCGCCGTGACGAAGGAAAAGGCAATCACATGCCAGGGGCCAATCATCAACAACTCTGGGCCATAGACAAAAGCGAAAGGAACAATGAAAGCTGCGAGGGCAAACTTGACCGCCATGACGGCAATCAGCAGCGGGTTATCTTCAGCTATTGAGGAGGCGGCATAGGCCGCCACCGCCACGGGCGGGGTAAGGGCAGACATCACAGCGTAGTAAAAAACAAACATATGCGCTGGCAAAGTCGGCACGCCGATTTCAGATAAAATCGGTGTCATCAATGCCGCCGACAAAATATAGGCACTCGGCGTCGGCATGCCGAGCCCGAGCACAACAGTCAGTCCCGCAGTAACTAAGAGTGTCAGGAACATTTGTCCATCGGTCAGACCATTGACAAGATGGGCGAATTTGCCGGCG
>CAJXJM010000147.1 GCA_913054205.1 uncultured Rhodospirillaceae bacterium | reverse complement strand
CAGAGGCTCCATTATATCAAATCAAAGTCTGGGCCTAAAACTCTGATGACGGACAAAAAGGAACAATATCCCGTTAAAATGAGCATACCTGTCCTATTAGCTAGGCCAAGTGTTATTTGTGCGTATTAATTCCGTTCAAAACCTCTTTTAGTTTCTCCCTTTAGATGTTTGGTCGAATTGAGGCAAATTCAAGTAGGAAAAGCTAGGAATTGGACCTTATTCACACTAAGGTGAGTGCGTTTGGAAGAATAAAACACAAGAACTCGGGAGAAGATTGTGGGTAAGTGGGTTATTACTGCTATCGTCGGCGTGCTCATAATTGGGGGCGGAGCGACCTATTTTTGGCTGAATCACCAAGAAAAATTGCTGGAAATTGCCGAACGCCAGGCGTTGGAGAAAGCCGAACAGGTCAAACGGGATGCCGTTATCGACCTGACAACCGGAGAGGCCGGCAAACGCGCCCTCGAAAACCTAGATATCTCTAAAATTACCAGCTCAGAAAATGCCGAGGATGCAAATTATAGTGCTCTTGGCGTGACCATAGAAAACGGCGAGAATTTTGCCGGGCTCCTCCGTCAATTTTATAACAAGCCGGTCTCCTTGATCATCATGACAGCTCAAGTTGTCGCGGCGAAAAACCCCATGCCGGCAACGCCCATCCTCATATTTAAATCGTCCGGCCTAAAGGATACAAAATTTGATCTTCTTTATAGTGCCAATGGACGGGTCTTGCCGTTTCAAAGAACGCGTTCCGGAGGCCTCGCCGACATTGCATTGGATATTTACTATCTTGATGAAAAGCTAACCGCCGCCGAAACTGCGCAGCTTCTTATAACAACCAAACGCCTGGCCAACAGTCCCCTGTTTTGGGCCGACAATCAGCGCAAATTATTCGATGCTGAAAGGTCCAATCTGTCTGCAATTTTGAAAAATCGACGTGCTAAATTTTATAACAATTTAATGCAGCTTCATATTGGACCAGAACGAGACTCTGTGTTTGGCCGTCAAATTTCTTTGAAGAGTAATCCGTCCAACTCTTCTGCCAAAATCAAACTGACACCAATCTTGAAACCAGCTGGTTTTGTGACCAATGTTTCCAACAACGTCATGGTACAAACCAGTCAAATCACCCGGTTTTTGCAAAATTTGGGACCCAAGAACGAAAATCTCCAAGTTGACTTCTGGCTGAATGAAGGCGAAGGATTTGTCGACACCTGCCGCAATCTAAGTGACGCCCTTAAAAACGATATTGGTCTGAGCAATGTGGACACATCAGTTATATTGTGGACACTTATTCATCGCCATGCATGGTTTGCCAAAGACATCGACTATCAAACCGATTGCCTAAACGAAGTTCAATCCGCGGCCTTGCAAAAGTTGGGTTTAGCTTTGCCAACGGAAAAAAACTCCCGCCAATCTTCGCCAAGTTCGGCTACCATGAATAAAATGGTGGCCTCTCTTGTAAATGTTCTTCGCAGAGATGATCCAGAAACATCTAAGATTAATCTGGCGGCGATGATTGCGGCGAGATCTACCCTCCTTGATCGCGCCGGCATTTGGCTTTATGGCGATAAGATCAGGCAAAACGATAGTGGACGAATTTTAGAATCGGCAAACCAAGAGGCGGTGATCGAGCAATTGTTCACGCTACCGGTTTCCCATTTCGGCTGTTTTAGCCGCGGCGATGGACTGAAAGGCCGCCACCGCACAACGCTGGCTCAGTTCGGTGCCTCACCAGAATTATGGGAACTTAAATTTGCCTTCAATGACAAAGGCAAGATTGCAGGAATCACCTTGGATGAAGCCGACAATGAAACCATTTGCCGCGCGGTCGGTGGTCGAAGATCGAAAAACAGTACCTGTTACTTTGCTCGGCGTCAAAGTCAGTTCCCGATGATTGCAAAAGCAAAATGCGGGCGCTAGCTCGTTTGGAAAGGTTGGTTTAATGGCAAAATCCTCGCAGCGTCTTTTTGACAATGTTGAGGGCAACTATTTTGTCGATCAAACTTGTATCGATTGCTCGACCTGCAACTGGGTGGCCCCGGAAAGTTTTCAAGGCGCCTCGGATCATTCCTTTGTGTATCGCCAACCCCTAACTCCTGATGCAGCCATCCAAGCCCAGAAGGCTCTCATTTCCTGTCCGGTAGGGGCAATTGGCACAGAGCAGAAAGTAAAAATTGAACCTCGTATTCGGTTTCCGGACCTGGTTGACGGCACTGAAGAAATCGGCGTCTTTCACTGCGGTTTTCATTCCGAAAGTAGTTTTGGGGCGACAAGCTATTTTATTCGTCGCGCCGCCGGAAATGTACTGATCGATTCGCCGCGATTTGCCAGCACGCTGGTCAAGCAAATCGAGAAAATGGGCGGCATAGATATTATGTTTCTGACCCACCGCGACGACATCGCCGATCATCAGAAATATGCCAAACATTTTGGCTGTGAACGGTTCATCCATCGAGACGATGCGGTCTCAACAGCCCGGCATGTTGAACACCAAATAGAGGGTCCGGACGCCGTTGAAATAGATGACGGGTTGACTGTATTGCCGGTACCGGGACACACCAAAGGCTCTGCCTGTTTGCTTTTTGACAACACGTATCTATTCACCGGAGATCATCTCGCTTGGAATATAGAGGCCCAGAACTTGCGCGCCTTTAGGACCGCCTGCTGGTACGATTGGAGTGTTCAAACGACCTCAATGAGCACTCTTTTGGATTACGCATTTGAGTGGGTTCTTCCCGGCCACGGCAGGCGGATCAATCTTCCGAATGAAAAAATGCGGGCCTCTTTGGAAAATTGTATTACCTGGATGAAATAAAACAGCCTCTGGCTCCGATATCTTTCTCCCCAATGCCGCAGAAATAGATACCAACAAAAAAGCAATTTGCGAGCGTTATGGTCTCGAAGGTGTTTCTCAATTGGATATAAACCGGGGACGAAAATATAACGGAAACGCCAATGATGCCGCTGGAATTTTTAGCCAAACCCGCGATCTCATTGCAAGCTGTGATTTATTGATCGCCAATATGTCACCGTTCCGAGGTCCAAGTTTGGAGGCTGGCACAGCGCTGGAGATCGGCCTAATGCTTGGACTAAACAAACCTGTTGTCGGCTACAGCTTGGACAACGAGGATTATGCCAAGCGGCTGATGCGTCTCCATGATGTGTTTGACCTTCCGCTAAATGAAGATAGCGGTGATCTACAGGCTCCGGACGGATTGCTGGTTGAAAATTTTGGCTTGGTCGATAGCGCGCTGGTCACGGGTGCCGTGCAATCGGCAAAGATGCCGGTTTCAGAAGATTTTGAAAGTGCAGTACGTTGGGGCCGACGACTTTTATCAGATTAAATTGATCTGAGTTTAAGCCGCCAGAACCCCAACATAGCCGGCCTGACCGTAATCTATAATGCGTTGATCTCGGGTAACAATTGTTGCGCCGGCGAGCCGCGCGGTTGCAACAATCATTCGGTCAGCCTGATCACCTTTAAACGAGCCTGGCAAATTCACCGCTTCAACAGCAATTTCTGAGGTCATCGGTTGGACGGCGAGCCCAGGCGCGGTAATCGCGTCCGCCACCCAATGAGCGCAAGGTTTTGCAAGAACAATGAGCCCGCGCTTTTCCCACATCGCGACTTCCCACACGGAGGCCACCGGGATCATGATCTCGCCCCGCGTCGCGGCCTTCTCGATTTCGATGAGAGTTTTCTGGCTCATAGCTTCAATGCCGCTCACCAACCAGACCCAGACATGTGTATCTAATACCAGCACCACTCATTTTCTTTTATGAGACCGAATTTGAAATTTGGCCACCGACCCCGACGATATCGCCGGATAGCGTCACCGAGCCCTTGAGCCAACCAAATGGTGAGCCCGGCTGATCTTTGATCGGCACCAATCTGGCAACAGGTTTTCCATGTTTGGTGACCGTGACGGTCCGGCGGTCTTGGGCAACTTCATCCATGAGCTTCAAACAGGTCGTTTTAAATTCACCGGCAGGAAGCTCGCGATATTGAATAATCATTTTAAAATCACCATAGTCTTTTTAGTATGACCATTTTATAGCTGAACCAAAATACAAGCGCAAGTCTCATTTTGAACGAGAGTTAGAATGCATTGGCACGACTTTGCATAAAAATGGTGGTGCCGAGAACCGCAGCCGCTATCGGCATCACGTTCAAGCCAATCGAGATGCGAACTTTGAAGACCTCTAGTCTTTATCGGGATCGCGCGTGGCGCTCCAAGATTTGGAAGTGCCTTCTACCATGTGACGGACATTTTCGACCCCAACAGGCTCTTCAAAAAACAAGGTCCGTTTGGCTGCCATATCGGGCATGTCCTGGCAGACATACATGATCGTGTCCTCGTCGCCCATCGCCTCGTGCTCGTGATAAGCCCAGGCGGGGCATACAATTGTGTCGCCTTTTTCGTACGGATAGCCAACACCTTCTACGATGGTGACCCCTGTTCCCTGAAGATAGTGGTAAATCGCAACTGAATTGTGACGATGATGCGGGACCACTTCGCCGGGATGGATTAGTTGAATACCAATGAATATGCCAGGCGAAGCGCCTGCCAACTCGCCATGGTCCTCGTTAACCAGGCTGACGAACCGCCGCTCGGCGTGACGGATAGGGTCCTTGCCGAGTTCTTCCAGCTGATCTTGCCAATCTTTGACCGGCCAACGGCAGGCGCGCACCGGCGTATGGCGCATACGCTGGAAATACTCGTCAGCCGAGATTGTCCGCGCGTTGCCGTAACCCGTCTCGCCATTAGCCAACTCCTTCGGATCGGTTGAGTCACCGATTACGGGCGTCTTCGTATCTTTTACGTCGTCAGGCATATTGGTTTCTCCCTATTCTTTTGAGGTGACTGTCATGCGTATTCTGTTTCTCAAAAATACCTGAGCCTACCGAAAAGTGCAGTTGTCAGGTTTTGAGCGGAAGTTGTTATCCTAAATTACGTGTAAGCCGCCCGAATAAATGAAGCACTCCGAGAGCGCCTAAGGATAATGTAGCAACAATCAGTGCTGAGACCAGATAGGCGCATTACACCGGCGTCGGATGTGGCATCTGGATGGGCGATGGCAGGGGCGGACATCGGTTACCCGTCAGAAATAATTATTTCCCAAAACAGTTCTGGATATCTGTCAAATATTCAATCGTCAGTTAAAAACAATTGTTCGATGACCATTCAAGAGCACGCGATCTTCCAGCACGGCGCGCACGCCGCGGGCAAGAACCTGACTTTCGACGTCGCGGCCGACGGCAGTAAGCTCTTCTGCCGTTTGAGTATGATCAACATGTTCTACCGCCTGGGCGATGATCGGCCCTTCGTCCAAATCTTCGGTGACAAAATGAGCTGTCGCGCCGATGATTTTAACGCCGCGGGCATGCGCCTGATGATAAGGTTTTGCGCCTTTAAATCCGGGCAGGAACGAATGATGGATATTAATCACCCGCGGGAATAATTTAGTGGTGAACTCGGGCGTCAAAATCTGCATATAGCGGGCAAGGACGACCAATTCAGTATCCGTTTCCTCGATGATATTCATCAAAGCGGCTTCCTGATCCTGCTTGGTGTCTTTGGTGATCGGCAAATGATGGAACGGAATATCATGCCAATCGGCGAGCGGCTTTAAATTCGGATGGTTAGAGACGATCGCTGTAACTTCCATCGGCATTGCACCGATGCGATAGCGATAAAGCAGATCATTCAGGCAATGCTCGCCTTTTGATACCATCAACAAAACGCGCTTTTTGTCGCTGAGATTACGCATGGTCCATTCCATGTCAAAGCGATCTGCTACTTTTTGAAAGGCGGCCCGCACATCTTCAGCGGACAATCCTCGCTGATCGATACGGAACACCATCCGGCCAAAAAAACGCGCCGTCTCGGCATCGGCAAAATGCGCGGTTTTAGTGATAAAACATTCTAAATCGGCGAGGCAGCCCGTCGTCGCGGCAACGATGCCGGCCTTATCCGGGCAGCTCATGGTTAAAACATATTCTGGTGTCACGTTAGCCTCTGACCTAAATCAACAAAATTCCTAGCGCGCATAATTTAGATTTGGTGCGAGCCATTTCTCGGCTTGCTCAACCGAGACCCCACGGCGCTTTGCATAATCCTTAACTTGATCTTTACCGATCCTGCCAATCCCAAAATATTGCGATGAAGGATGAGAAAAATAATAGCCTGACACCGAAGAGGCGGGCATCATGGCGAAACTTTCCGTCAGGTCAATAGAAGCTTTTTCAGTCGCGCCCAAAAGATCAAACAGTTGCGGCTTCGTACTGTGATCAGGACAGGCGGGATATCCCGGCGCTGGACGAATGCCGACATATTTTTCTTTGATTATTTCCTCGTTGGACAAATTTTCATCCGCTTGATAGCTCCAAAATTCTTTTCGCACCCGCTCATGCATGCGCTCAGCGAAGGCTTCGGCGAGCCGGTCTGCCAAAGCCTTTAACAATATATCGCTATAATCATCGTAGGTTGCTGCAAACTCTTTGAGCTTGTTCTCAATATCGAGGCCGGTGGTTACGGCAAAACCGCCAATATAATCGGCAATACCGGTTTCTTTGGGCGCAATGAAATCAGCGAGGCAGAAATTGGCGCGCTTTGAAGACCTTGCCATTTGCTGGCGCACAAACGGAATAACGGTTTGCACCTCGCTGCGGGTTTCGTC
>CAJXJM010000146.1 GCA_913054205.1 uncultured Rhodospirillaceae bacterium | reverse complement strand
GGTGAGAGCCGACGGGCAACCGATGCGCCATCGGATTGATGAATGCCGGCAACAGCTTCGCCTTGCCAAAAACGCGGGCCATTCGGCTGATCAAGAGTAATTTCTAAACTGACTTTGGAAAGAATATTTTCGCCCGGTTTTGTGCCCGGGTTGAAGACACCGCCATCAGAGCTGGAAAACAAATTGAGGCGGACCTCTGCATCTTTACCACTCGCAGAACTTCCTTCGGCTTTAAATTCGACCGAGGTGTTTCGTGTCGCTCTTGACCACTTGCCAAGCGAACTTTTTGTTTCAAATGAAAGAACAAATTTGGCGGTGGGGGAGATTTTATAGCCAAGAAATCTAAGGTGAGACTCAATGATCCGCGCCGTTTTCATATTTTCGTCTGAATTGTCCCAAGGCTTCACAACAATCTCGACACCATTCGGCAGAGGTCGATAGGCGACTGAACTTATGACACCTTCTTCGGCCACCGCAGGCGATGGAGCGGTGCCAATTCCTATCAGAAAGAATAACAATATCAATAAGTTACGATAAAAAGACAGATACATACGATTTCTTTTAAGCTGTGTCTCATATTGTAGAGCACCAATCATGAAGGCACATCATTGGAGAGTCAATTATATGCTATATTCGGCAGTGGCCACTCATTTGCGGTTTATGTTGCATTTATAGACTGGGGTGAAGGGGCTGGTCAGGTTGATTCTGGACGTCAAAATTTAGGAAGCTGATTAGAAGCTGGCTGCCGACGACCAACGGAAGGGCCGCGATGATCACCGTACCGGGCGTTGCCGTTACACCCGTTGCGCTGCTTTCATACCATTCGACGCCGCCGAAAATGGTACCAAACAACATAAAAACGACGCCGACCACCAGTTCAATTGAGGCAACGCTAAAGTCCCGCAAAAAGTAGTTGTAAAAAATTCGCCGGAATAAATTTGCAATATGCTTGGCAATAAACGGTAGCAAAATTCGAGAAATTTTCAGGTTACTGGTTTCTTCGCCGTAGATCGCTTGGATCGGAACATCTGCAACCACCGCGCGGGCGATATTTAATTGAAACAGTATGTCAGATTCAAAGAAATAGTCTTTGCTGATTTTGTCGAGCGCCAATTCCTGGGCGATTTTGCTGTGGATGGCTGTAAAACCGTTGGTAGGATCAAATATTTTCCAATACCCGCTCGACATTTTTGAGGCAAAAGAGAGAATTAGATTCCCGATCAACCTGAAGGCAGGCATCTTGGATAGGCCATTTAACCGATAGAAACGATTGCCCTTAGCATAGTCCGCTTTTCCTAGCAAAATGGGTTGGATAAGCGTTTTGATCATCGCGGGATCCATTTGGCCGTCACCATCTACTTTGACAATAATGTCAGCACCCAACGCCATCGCTTTCTGATAACCGGAAATTGTCGCGCCCCCAACGCCTTGGTTTTTTTCATGAGTAACTATTGTGATGCGGGGATCATTTGTATTCTCGCGCACGAATTCGCCGGTTTTATCCGGGCAGGCATCATCCACGACGATGATCTGATCAATCGTCGCCTCAAATTTACCGAGGACATCAAGAATATGATGTTTTTCGCGGTAACACGGTATAACGACAGCTATATGCTGCATATTGGCTTTCTTTCCGACTGAAGATTGCGAAGCGGGGCTAAAATCTGAAAAATCATTTGGCACAAAAGAATCATAGTCGGGTCGGTAAATTGGCGCAAGCTTCTCAGCGCATTTCGTGTATCGGAAAAACACTATAAAACAAGGCGTTGCAACACTATATAGTCCTATGCAAGGCTTCAGACCGAGATTCAAATCTAAATTGCGATCAATTGGTGGGAGTGGTTTTTGAGCGCACCGGAGAAACACGATCTTGCGGGTATCGAGCTGCTTGTGGATCTGGACGACGAACAGCGCCGGGATTTTGAAAAATCCTGCCGGTGGCGGCGATTTGCACCCAATGAACAGATTATCGACCAGCAAAGCGATTCGCGAGATGTTTACTTCATTACGCGAGGTCGGGTGCGTGTGGTTAATTTTACGATCTCTGGAAAAGAGGTCGCTCTCGAAGATTTGAATGAAGGTCAATATTTTGGAGAATTAGCCGCAATTGATGGTCTTCCCCGCTCGTCATCCGTGATTGCCTTAGAAGATGCGGATATCGCAAAGATGTCACCTGAGCGATTTCAAACGGTTTTGAAAATGCACCCTGATGTGGCGCTTAAGGTTATGCGCAATTTGGCAAGTATCATACGCACTTCAACGGAGCGGATCATTGATCTGAGTACGCCGGGCGCGAATAACCGCGTGCATGGTGAGCTTCTAAGGCAAGCGGCAGCGTCAGCTTCAGCTTCAGCCGATAATACGGCAATTATCAAACCGATCCCCGTGCACAGCGATATGGCAAGCAGAGCGAGTACAACGAGTACAACACGTGAAACCGTGGCTCGGGTATTAAGTGATCTTTCAAAAAAGGGCATTGTGAAACGCGAAAAGGATTCTTTGGTCATTTGCGATGTAATGGCTCTTGAAAATATGATGGAAGAAGTCCGTGGATAGGTGTTTTTCTGCGCATAAATTTGCAAAATTGTAAAGAATCTAGGCCTTTATACCTTGAATAAACGAAATTAGACCCAAAATGTTATTCATACCGAAAAAATCGGGTACAGTTGCTAGTAACAATTTTACATCTTTGGAGCAGTGGCAGGCATGGCCAAAACTATATTGATCGTTGAAGACAATGAATTAAACATGAAATTGTTTAATGACCTTTTGCAGGCGCATGGGTATGACACGCTCCAGACCAAAGACGGCAATGAAGCGGTTGCGTTGACCGAAAAGCATCGTCCTGATTTGATTTTGATGGATATCCAACTGCCGAAAATTTCCGGCCTGGAGATCACAAAGCTAATCAAAGAGAAAGATGAATTGAAAGATATCCCTGTCATTGCTGTCACCGCTTTTGCAATGAAAGGCGACGAAGAAAAGATCATGGAAGGTGGATGTGATGGCTATATCGCAAAGCCGATTTCCGTTCCAAATTTTCTTGAAACAGTATCTGGATTTCTCGGTTAAGCTTTTTCGTTAAAATAAACTCAATTGCAGCCAAAACAAAGGACCGCCAAAAGCGGTCCTGTTTTATTTGCGCCTATAACCTTGCTAAAAGGCGTGCGCCCGAAAAGACAGATTTATTTAATCTTACCTTCTTTAAAAAGAACATGTTTGCGGACAACCGGATCGTATTTGCGGAATTCCATTTTTTCCGTTTGGTTGCGCGGGTTCTTTTTAGTCACATAGTAAAAACCGGTATCAGCTGTGCTGACAAGTTTCACTAAAACTGTTGCTGACTTCGCCATATCTCAACGTCCGTTTTTATTCAAATTATTGAAGTGCGGCGCACAATAGAGATCAAAGAGCCCATGTCAAGATTGATCTCACGATTATTCGTCTCGAATAGAGTGTTTATTTGTTGCCACCGGTACTTGCCGAAGCGATCGATGGACTCAACGCCTTCACCCGCTGATAGAGTGATGCGTCCTGGAGCAGTTTTTCGGCGATCTTGATATCTACCGGGTTGCGTTTATTGGTCGACGGGCAAATCGATTTCAGGCGCTCTCGTTCCGACTTTTGTTGGATTGAAACAGAATGCCAGGCTTGAAGCGTTTCGCTGTGTCGGACGGCATTCTCCAACGCGCTGTCAATCAGATCGCTCGCGCCGACTTTGCTGTCCAGAGGTGCGCAAATCGAAGGCGGAACACCGAGGCCATGAAGAAAATAGCCGGACGGTGCTTGAAACCGTGACCAGGTTAAAGTGATTTCTGCATCATTGGGTAATCGAATGACAGTTTGAACGGTGCCTTTGCCAAATGACGTGGTGCCGATAACGATGGCGCGTTCATGATCCTGTAAGGCTGCAGCGACAATTTCCGAAGCGCTGGCTGAGCGCCCATTAATCAGAACCACGAGCGGCAGACCTTTGGCGATATCTGCTCCCTTGGCCTCATAGTCATGGTCGCTGGCAGGGTGGCGCCCACGTGTTGAAATAATGCGTCCATCGGCCAAAAACAGATCCGAAACGTTAACCGCTTGTTTTAACAATCCACCCGGATTGCCACGCAAATCGAATATTATTCCCTTCGCTTTTTGCCCGGTTTGCCGCCTGGCCTCTTTGAGGCCTCGGGCGAGATTGCGGGCAACCTGTCGGGTGGTGCGATTATTGAACCCACTTACCCGGACGTGGACGATGCCATTTCGAACTGAATGTGACGCCGTTGGCGCTACAATTCGATCCCGTCTGATGGAGATGTTTAGGAGTGTGGCTTGCCTCATTACTTTGACATCGACGATCGAGCCGATTTCCCCCCGTAGATACCTGCCTGCCATACGGCGTTCCAAACCCGCCAAAGATCGGCCATCCGCATGGGTTATAATATCGTCCGGCTTCAATCCCGATTTGCTGGCAGGTGTTTCCGGAAAAACCTGTGTCACAGTAAGACCCATATCGGTGCGTTTAAAACGAATGCCAATGCCGCCAAATCCTGACCGTTTTTCGCGATTTCGTTTTGCTTGCTCGACACTTGCGTATCTGGAAAAGGTATCCAGCAACGACAAAGAACCGTCAAAAACCGCTTCATATAGATTTCCAACTTTTGCCTGTTTGAAAACGGCGGCCTCATTTTGTGCATCGATCAACACTTGAACAGTTAAATTGGCCCAGCCCTCGACATCGTTTTTTGCCGGCGCGGTGTATCTATGGGACTGGACGACTTCTGAACGAATGACGACGTCATCTCGGTCGACATCTACTTTGAAGGTCGGATCTATTGTCGCCAATCCTCTTAAGCCTTCAAGGGCCAGCTCGGAGGGTGAAAGTTTTTCGATATAGCGCTCAGAAATCTGGCGATAACCGGAAGAAAATGTTTTGACCGCCATCTCATTTTCAAAGCTTGTAGAATTTTGGCCAATATCGGATTGCGGAGTCGCACAGCCGGCCAGAAGAGCCAGTAGCGCGAAAACGGCAGATCGTGCATAGCTGGATATGTTGTTATATTTTAACACCGGTGTATCCATACCGGCATTGTTGTCGATTTTTTGGCTGCCGTCATCTATTTCGTGTACGTCTATTCCGCTTAGAGCCAAATTTTTTACCGGTTTTCTTGGTATTTTTATGTCGAGGTCGGCTGTGTGTTGCGTTCGAGCCGGCAATTTCCAGGATCAGTGATCCCGATACCGGATTGGCTTCCTTAATAATCACTTCTACTTTCATGCCGAGATGAAACACCAGTTTGGTGCTTTTTCCTTTGAGCGCCACGCGCTTTTCATCAAAATCGTAATAATCATCCGGGAGTGATCGAATGGGAACCAATCCATCCGCAGCGATCCCATCGATGGTTACAAACAACCCAAAATTGGTTACGCCATTTATTTTTCCGCTGAATTTTTCGCCAATTTTTCCGGCAAGATAAGCCGCCGAGAATCGATCAACGACGTCGCGCTCGGCAACAGCAGCCCGCCGTTCAGTAACACTCAAATGCTCGCCAATTTCTTCGGTATCTATCGGTTTGTCGCCCAAGCTGCCGTCGCCCAAGCCCAATCCGGAAATCAATGCGCGGTGGACGATTAAATCAGCGTAGCGCCGGATGGGAGAAGTGAAATGGCAATAACGTCTGAGCGCGAGGCCAAAATGACCAACATTTTTACCTGTGTAGGTGGCTTGTGATTGAGAGCGCAACGTCATTTGGCTGATCGCGTCAAAAAAATCGCCGTCTTTTGCTTTTTTCAATATTTGATTGAAGTGGCGCGGCATCAAAACCTGGCCTTTCGCCAATTTGAAACCAACGCCGTTTAGAAAACTCCGATAATTCTCCAAGTTCTTTGCCGGTGGCTCATCATGAATGCGATAGAGACAAGGCTGTTTGGTCTTTTCCAAGGTTGTCGCAGCAGCAACATTGGCGGCGATCATAAATTCTTCGATTAACTTGTGGCTGTCGAGACGAAGTCGAGAGCGCACTTCATGAACGTTGCCGTTCTCGTCCAAAATGATTTTTTTCTCAGGCAGATCTAGATCCAGTGGCTCACGGTCAAGACGTTCCCGGCAGAAGGCGTTGTAAGCGCCGTAGAGGGGCTTGATAACAGTTTCAAGGAGAGGGGCAGTCAATTCATCGGCATTGCCGTCCATGGCCGCTTGCACTCTGTTGTAGGTCAGTCTTGCATGAGAGCGCATCAGGCCTCTGACAAATTGATGGCGTAGCGCGTGCCCATCGGCGTTCATCCACATATGGACGGCAAGGCACGGCCGGTCTTCGTCGGGCCTCAAGGAGCACCAACCATTCGAGAGCGCTTCGGGCAGCATCGGCACCACTTGATCTGGGAAATAAACTGAATTGCCGCGTTCATACGCGGTCTTATCCAACGCGTCGCCAGGTCGGACATACCAGGCGACATCAGCGATGGCGACGATCACATGCCAGCCGCCGGGATTTGCGGTGTCGCTATCGGGCTCAGCAAAGACCGCGTCGTCAAAATCCCGCGCATCTTCATCATCGATGGTGACGAGTGGGATTTTGCGAAGATCGTCTCGTTTGCCGCCAGAATAAGAAAGCGGAGCCGCCTTGGCCGCTTCGGCCTGTTCGACAGCGAGATCGGTGAAAATATAGGGGACGTCGTGGTCGTGCAGTGCAATTTTGGTATAGGGCTGATCTCCGCGCGCG
>CAJXJM010000145.1 GCA_913054205.1 uncultured Rhodospirillaceae bacterium | reverse complement strand
CCCATTATGCGCTGATGCGCTCGCTGCGCCTTGCCGATGTCAGTGCCTTGGAGCCGGTCAATTTCACCCGCCTCATTTGGGGTGCGCTTTTTGGATTTCTGTTTTTTGCAGAAGTACCGGACATCTACACCTGGGTTGGCGGCTTTTTGATTATTTCGGCAACCAGCTACGTTGCCCACCGCGAAGCCCGGCTACGGCAATCCACATCTAAACCAAATTGACCATATCCTCCGGTTTGCCATCGATATAGGCGCGGAGATTAGTTTCAATGATGGGCATGGCTTGGCGGACGTAGGATTCGCTCATCCCGGCTGTGTGCGGAGTGATGATGAGGTTTTCAACATCCCAAAAAGCATCATCGGCGGGGAGCGGTTCTTGTTCAAACACATCCAAGCCTGCACCGGCGATGCTGCCGGATTTTAACGCTGCAATTAAAGCCGCATCATCTATCAGACCGCCGCGCGCAATATTGACGAGATAGGCGGAAGGTTTCATCGCGTCCAATATTTCAGCATTTACGAGGTGTTTGTTTTCTGGTGTGAATGGGGCGAGAACGACTAAATAATCCAAATCGCGGACGGCGCTGACCAAATCATCTCGGCTCCGCATCTCATCAATGTTTTCAACGTTGCGATCTGAGCCAGAAATGCCGATCACTTTCATGTCGAAGGCCTTGCAACGTTTGGCAAGGGCTTCGGCGATCATGCCGACCCCCAATAGGCCGACGGTTTTCTCGTACAGCACTTGCGGTGGCCAGCGATCCCATTGATGGTTTTTCTGATTTTCCAGCAATTGGGGGAAGTTTCGGTTGAAGGAAATCATCACCATAAAAGCGAGCTCCGACATTTGCGGTCCGTGAATACCGCGCATTGAGGCAACGGGAACATTTTTATCGAGATCCGGCCGGTCGGCAATACCGTCGACACCAGTACCAAGAGATTGCACAAATTTGAGATTTTTGTTCCGCCTAAAAATCTCATCATCAAAACCCGGGCCAAAGCCGATCAACACATCACACTCATACAGTCCCTCATGCGTGTCGCGGTCTTTGCTGACGGACAGCTCTAACTCCGGGAAGAGCGTGGCAATTTTCTCCTGATATTCATCGGAATTAAAGGCGCTGATATGGACAGATATTTTTGGTGTCACAATTTCCCTCATCGTTTATCTAGAAAATAGCGGGTTCTATCTTGTTAGCCAACACCCCAGCCGATGAACGCATTAATTTTCAAGAGTAAGCTCTGGTGGAAAAGTGACAGTGACTGTCGTTCCCGTTCCAGGAATGCTTTCTATATCCAAGGTCGCCTCATGGGCTTCAACAAGTGCATTGACGATAGATAAACCAAGACCGGTGCCTTCATAGGTACCATCTAATGGACTGGTCGTAACTCGGCTGAACGGCTCAAGGATTGCCTGGACAATATCATTCTCAATGCCAATGCCTTGGTCGACGACCTTTAACACCAGACCATTTTGTGTGTTTTGATAGGTGAGAATTTCAACTCGGCTTCCTGCGTTTGAGAATTTAATCGAGTTAGACAGCAAATTTAGAAGTATTTGTTGAAAGTAAACAGGATCAGCCAATATTGTCACCGGTTTCGAATCGCTGTCAAATTCCAGTCTGATTTTTGCGTTGTCTGCGCGGGCCTTCATTTTATTCACAGCAGATTCGATGATCTCTACAACATTCGTTTTTTCCGGATGTGGCTCCAGATCACCTTTCTCAATTTTGGTAACGTCTAAAACATCCGAAACAACTTGTAAAAGATGAGCACCAGATTCATTGATCTCGGCCGCAAACTGTAGATATTGTTGTATCTCAATCGGCCCCATGGCTTCGGCTTGAATAAGCTCGGAAAATCCAATGATGGCGTTAAGCGGCGTGCGGAGTTCATGGCTCATATTCGCGAGAAAATCGACTTTTACGCGATTGGCCATCTCAGCTGCTTCTTTTGCCTCTAAAAGTTCAATGGCCCGGATGGCCAGAACCTGATTGGTCTGGTGGAGGTCTTTGGCAGCTTTGTTGTGGTCGGTAACGTTCTGGATTTCGGCCATATATACGAAAGACGGACTTTTCTCGATCGGTGCCAATGTCATCTTAATATCTAACGCACCATCATCCAGGCAATCCATTTTTGCCAAAAGCGGGATATTTTCGTCGATCACTTGTTGGATGTTGTTTTCGACAATATCCTGATATTCACTTTGAAACAGATCATGCAGGTTAATACCGACAATATCTTCGGCTTTGTTTACCTTTAAAAGTTTTAACCCCGCCTCATTGATAAAGCTTATGCGTTTGTCAGTGACCACACAAATCATGTTCTGTGCTTGTTGAACCAATTTTCGATAGCGCGCCTCACTACGCTGAATGTCTTCAAACATTTTGACGCGGCCGGTAATGTCGGTCGCGGTAATGATCTTTGTGTCTGGTCCTAATCCACGCGCCCAGAATGCCTGAATTTCGGTGCTGATTATTGACCCACCTTCAGTAATCATTTTAAAAGGAATGGCGTCCGCTTCCCTACATAGATCGTCAAAGGCGCGGTCTAAAATTTCAGCATATTCAGAGGCGAAAAACGCATTGATCGGCCGCCCTATGAAATCTGAGGAGGCGACATCATCCAGCATCCTCACACCCGCGGAATTGATAAATTTTTTTATTGTCATCAATTACGCATATCAACTGCGAGGAAAACTCAAAGCCGAATGTGAAATCACGATGACTTGGGTTCCCATTTGTCTGACGATTCTCGAGCAAAACACTCATATTTTAAAGCCAGTTTTCTGGACGATACTGTCGTTTCTAAAAAGTATCAATAATAGATGGCTACTCATTCGGGAAATTTCTCTGGAGGGATGCCGAAAAAAACTGTCGGTATTCCCCAAACCGGGGAATAAAATTTCACCACGTGAAAACAGATGTATTTTTAATGGCGATATTCGAGCTGGATAGTAGCATCCTAGGAAATCCACCTTTTTAAATAATCGCAGGAAGGAAGACTGTCATGCCGATTAAATCAGCCGAAGAATATCTCGCCACCCTCAAAGAAGATCGGGATATCTCAATTGAAGGCGAGCGGGTAAAAGACGTTGCAGCTGATCCGCGCTTTGCCGGGGCCGTCCGGACGATGGCTGATCTCATGCAGATGCAATCGGACCCAGACCTCATCGATACTATGACCTATATCTCGCCGACCACTGGCGACAAGGTCGGGATGACTCATATCCAGCCGAAATCACAAGAAGAAGTTATCGCCCGCAATGATGCGATAAAAGTTTGGATGGATGCGAGTTGCGGCATGATGGGGCGTAGCCCAGATTACAAAAACTGCATCATTTCCTCCTATGCGGCGGCTAAAGACATTTTCAAACGTGATGCATTTGATGGCAGCGAAAACATCCAGAATTTTTATGAACATGTGCGCGAGAACGATTTGGTAACAACGCATGTATTGGTAAACCCACAAGTGGACCGCTCTCAGCCGGCCCATTTGGAAACCTCGGAGATCGTTGCTCAAATCGTCAAAGAGACGGATGCCGGCATTATTATTCGAGGCGCGAGAATGGTGGCGACCTTATGTGCGATGGCCAATGAGTTGCTGGTCATGCCGGCGGCGGTAACCTGGGCAACAGACAAAACCCGAGACACGACAGACTTTTCATTTGGTTTTGCCATCCCGATGTCGACACCGGGATTGCGCTTTATCTGCCGACCCCCGGTCGCCCAAACCAATGCACCATCGCTTATGGATCATCCATTGTCTCTGCAATATGACGAATCCGATGGCATGGTCATTTTTGATGACGTTTTGGTGCCGTGGGAGCGTGTGTTTATCCACCGCGATCCGGATTTTGATCTAAAGGTTAATCCCGCGGCCTATGTTGGGCATTCGATGTTGATGCAATCGGTGGTGCGCGCGCATTCCAAATCTGAATTTATGATGGCGCTGGCTTTTGCCATCGCGCGGGCAACGAAGATCGATGTCCACAATCCGGTGCAGGTGAAACTCGCGGAAATGATTTCGATGACCGAGTTTGTGCGCTCCTGCCGGGTCGCTGCCGAGGCGGGTGCTCATGAAACTGAGTTTGGTACTTGGGTCGGCGACATGCGATCTTTGCAAACCTGGCAAACTTTTTTCTGGCAAATGTATAACCGCCAATGCGAGATCATTACGACACTGGGGGCTGGCGGTTTGGTCGCCGTGCCGTCCTTTGCCGAAGTGGCGGGTGAGCTAAAAGAGGATGTGGAAAAATATTTCCAAACTGCCAATGCGGATTCGCCGCGCCGAATTAAATTAATGCGGATGGCATACGATGCCGCGCTTTCGAGCTTTGCCGGACGCCAGCGTCTCTATGAGCAGTATTACACAGGTGATCCGATGCGCACCCAGGCAGCTTTGTTTAATGGGTATGAAAAAGAAAATCACATTGAACGCATTTGGCAGATGCTAGATGATCTGGAGAAACGCGCCTCTAATTAAGCGTGCCACATTTCCGGAAAGACCGCGTCATCTATGGGAGCTTGCCCAGGTTGGATAGAGACGTCTTCCTGTCTGACGGTTGGGTCTGAACCTGAGTGAGGCTGCCAAATTACGTCATCACCGAGCCAACGGGTTGAAATCGCCGCCCGACGTTGTGTGCTGGATGTATTGCCTTGAGCACCATGGAGCGTCCAAGCTGAAAAAATTACTGCGTCACCAGGTTCCATATCCCACCCGATGATATCAAAATTGTTTCTATCTGCTTCAATGTCGGGACAGCTTTCTCCTTCGCCCTGAGATTGCCAGGAGAAATTGGCATCATCTTCGCCCAAGAATTATTCCGCGACATAATATTTATTGTGCAAATGAGAACCCCGCCCAAATCGGATGTTTTATTTGCATACTATTTTATGTTGGTAATATTCTGGCGATTTCAATGAAAAAATTAGGATGCCCGGCCTGATTTCTGTATCGCTTGCCAAATTCGTTCTGGCGTTGCCGGCATCGCGATATTCCGAACACCGGCGGGTTCCAGGGCATGATTGATGGCGTTCATGACCGCGGCGAGCGAGCCAACCGTGCCGCATTCGCCAGCGCCTTTGACGCCAAGCGGGTTGGTGTTGGTCGGCACCGAATGGCGATCGAGGTCAAACGTGCAGAAATCTTCGGCCCGCGGCATGGCGTAATCGAAGAACGAGCCCGTAAGCACTTGGCCGCTCTCATCATAGATCATGTTTTCCATCAAAGCCTGACCAACGCCCTGCGCAATGCCGCCGTGAACCTGGCCGTCGACCAAAAGCGGATTGAGCTCCACACCAACATCGTGGACAGAGGTATAGCGAACGATCTCCACCTCGCCGGTGTCAGGATCAATCTCGACCTCGCAGACATGACAGGAGTTTGGTATATTGCCGGAATCCGGTGACCAGGTTGCAGTTTCAAACAAGCCAATTTCTATCTCGGGCGGCAAATTAGCTGGCTGGAAGGCAACCCGCGCAACGTCCAAAAAATCAACCTCGCGGTCGGTGCCGGAGATCGAATAGCTGCCTTCGTTAAATTCGATATCCGCTTCAGCGGCTTCAAGAATATGGGCGGTAATCTTCTTGCCTTTTTCGATGATTTTTTCGGTGGCTTTAAACACCGCTGTGCCACCGATTGTCGCGGTGCGGGCAGCACCGGTGCCGGTTCCCCAAGAGAGCTTATCGGTATCGCCTTCGATGATGCGGATGTTTTCTGCATCCAGCTTGAGCATGTCCGACAAAATTTGTGTGTAGATTGTGGCGTGGCTTTGACCGCCTGCGGTTGAGCCGACCAGCACGGTTACATTTCCGCCGGGATCAAAGCGCACTTCGGCGGTTTCCGGCGAAGGCCCGGCAGAGGGGTCAACGGTTGTCGAGACACCGACGCCGCGTAGCATGCCCTGCGATTTGGCCTCGATGATACGGCTCTCCGCACCCGCGTAATCAGCCTTTGCCAGGCATTTATCCATCACCGCTTCGAATTCACCGCAGTCATAGGCACCTGAGGAGGGCAATTTATACGGCATCGCATCCGCCGGAATTAAATTGCGCCGCCGGATCTCTGTTGGATCAAGCCCCATCTCGCGGGCCGCCATATCGATGATGCGCTCATGGGCGTAAACGCCAGGCGTGCCGCCCGGTGCCCGGTAGTTTGAAACCGGCACGGTGTTTGTCATGACGCCAACCGCAACACCATGAACAGCAGGGGTCTCATAGACACCGCAGATTTGACGAAGAACACCGGCAGTCGACAAAAACCCGATCATGGTTACATAAGCGCCGATATTATTTCGGGATGAAAACCGAAGACCAAGAAATTTACCTTGGTCGTCGAGCGCCAGCTCGGCATCAATTACCATGTCCCGGCCTTGATCATCGGCGATATGACCTTCACTGCGCTCGCAAGTCCATTTAACCGGCCGGCCGGTATGTTTGGCGGCCCAAGCGGTGAGCGGCACTTCGGGATAAAGGCCGCCCTTCATGCCAAACGAGCCACCGACATCGCCGGCGATCAGGCGCATGCTGTGCTCGGGGATATCAAAGATGTGCTTGGTCATCAGCGTGCGCCAAATATAAGGCCGCTGCAGACAGGCATGAATGGTGAATTTATCAATGCCTTTATCGTATTCAGCAACAACGGCACGGGGCTCCAGGGTATTGGCCGTCACCCGGTTGATAACAAATCGCTCGCGCACAATATGAGC
>CAJXJM010000144.1 GCA_913054205.1 uncultured Rhodospirillaceae bacterium | reverse complement strand
GCAATGTTCGGGAAAACTAAAATACCTAGCTCATCCCGATCCTGACCGGCGATAACCGCATCCTGGATTACAGTGTCGGCAGCAGCAACTGCGGCCGTTCTAAGATTGCCAACCGACACCCACGTACCCGTTGATAATTTGAAGTTCTCGGAAACCCGTCCGTCAAAAACAATCCCTTTGCGAGGGTCTAGCGGATCCTCCAATCGAGCAGCATCGCCGATGCAATAAAATCCATCCTCGTCGAAGGCTTCCTTGGTCAAATCATCGCGCTTCAAATAGCCGGGCATTATGTTCGGGCCGCGCACTCTAATCTCGAGTTTCTCTTCATTGGGAATGAGCTTAATATCAGTTCCCGGAACGGGTGAGCCGATGACGCCGGCTTTTTCAATGGGCCAGTGAACGAGTGTGTTGTCTGGCGCTGTTTCTGTGGCCCCCCAGCCCGATAACATCATGACGCGCTTGCCGATTGATTTTTCTGAAACTGCCTCCAAACGCTCCCATGCATTTTGAGTTAAGGCTGCAGCTGCATAAAAAATCAGATCCAAATCTTTAAAAAAAGAGCGCCGCAAATCTTCATCAGTTTCTAAATGGGGCAATAGCATATCAAAGCCCCGAGGGACGTTATTATATATTGTCGGCGAAATTTCCTTCAGGTTCGCCACTGTTTGATCGATCAAACCTGGCGCAGGTTTTCCGCCATCCACATATAACGTGCCGCCATTGCGAAGCACCATATTAAACACATAATTGCCGCCAAACGTATGATTCCAAGGCAACCAATCGACCATAACCGGCGGTCTTTCCTCTAAAAATGTCCAGCACTGTGCCATCGCCTGTTGATTTGAACACAGCATGCGTTGAGTGTTGATCACACCCTTGGGCTGGCCTGTCGATCCCGAGGTGAATAGAATTTTCGCGATCGTATCTGGATCGACTTTTTGATAGGCCTGATCAACTTCTCCTGTTGATTGAGTTGACACCAATTCTTCAAATCCTGATGATTTAATACCCGCAGGCGGATTGGCGCTCACCACAAATTCAGCGTCGCCAAAATCTACACTCCTCAGGGCGTTGGCAAATTTCTCACCATCTGCAACATAAACAAGTCCAGGTGTGGTTAGCTCAATGATGTGTTTGAGTTTGCCAAAATCCTGAGACATCAGCGAATAGGCTGGTGATACGGGCACAACAGGAATGCCAACATGCATCGCGCCGTAGAGCAGCAATGCATTATCAACGGCATTGTCGGAAAGGATGGCCACCGGCCGCTCGGCAGATAGGCCGCGGTTTAGCAATGCCTGCGCGACGGATTTAATCTGGCTGAGGAAATCCTCATAGCTCACCCGGCGCCAATCACCGCCTTCGCCTGTCCGATCAGCTACAAATGTAGAATCTGGCGTTTTTGAAGCCCATTTGATGATCCATGCACTTTGCGAATTTGGGTACTCACCAAGGGGTTGAGGCGAGCGCAATATAACACTGCCATCGCTTAGATTTTCCACCTCTACTTCCGGCGGGGCCATTGATATCATTTTAACCGGAGCAGCCATCCATTTCTCTCCCTATTCATATCGCTTTTCTTGGTGACTTATCGTATTCTAATACCTTAATTCGAATACACTAGGGAGCGAAAATTATGAATAGCGTACAGGTTTTATCCTCAAAGTTATTTATTCAGAAATTAATTATGATTTCTGGGGTTTTTCTATTCACCATTGGATTTCAAACAGCTTCCGCCCAAACAAAATATAAAACCTGGACGGATCCAAATGCACCGGCATCTTCCACCAGCCAACAAAGTTCGGGTGACTTGCAGAAATTAGTGGATGAACTCAACAAAGCCGTCAACGAGGCCGAACGCGCGCGCGGCTGACCCTAGTTTTCTGAGAGATTTGAAGGATATTGCCCGTCGCTACGACACGCCATGGCGGGTTGATCTTGTAAATGAAAATTTCAGCGATGGCGATTTTACCTCAAACCCAACATGGCAGGCGACTAGTGGGCGTTGGTGGGTCGAGAAAAATTTTGGCCTTAGAGCTGCA
This sequence comes from uncultured Rhodospirillaceae bacterium, assembly GCA_913054205.1. Classification (GTDB taxonomy): domain Bacteria; phylum Pseudomonadota; class Alphaproteobacteria; order Rhodospirillales; family UBA2165; genus TMED23. The sequence goes on along the minus strand of CAJXJM010000144.1, from coordinate 4,676 downwards.
TTTGAAAAATCAAACGACGCAAATAATTCCAGCCAGCAAAGCAGTGACGATATTGGTAAACAGCTGTTGGGAGCAATACTCAATCAGGCACTCGGCGGCAATCAGCAACGTAGTAGTGGTCGTTCCAGTTCAACAAACAGATCTTCATCCCGCGCAGCCATTCATCTTGAACGTACAATTACCAATGCCTTTTCCCTCCAGATCGAGTTCACCTCGTGGCGCAAGGAAGGCACTTTTGAAATAGTGACCTATCAGGGCGCGGAACGAAAAATCGGCTACCGATTATTTTATAAAGGCGGCCAAGCGACTTCCATGGAGTTGGTGAGAGCCACACGCTATGGCACAAATGCCATCCAAAGCCATAGGGAATCTCTAAATCTGGAGGACAAACGCATTCATGTTTTGGTGTGGAATAGAGACCGCGTTGGCGATATGACGGTGTCTATAGATGGCAACAAATTAATGACTGTAAGAGATCAAAGTTTCAGCGATCCTTTCAATGGATTATCGCTGATCAATAACGGCGGCGATTACATCATCAGCAAAGTCGTCCTCAAAGGTACAAATTAGGCCAATTATAGCTCCCTCTCCCCGCGTGGGAGAGGGTTGGGGTGAGGGGATTATTGAAAATCACCCTCTCCTCGGTCCTCTCCCATCAAGGGAGAGGAAGAATAAAAAGCCTGGTTTTCGTCAAATAGAGGCTTGTATTCACTAATTTTGACGCTATATACAGTGCTCCGGTGTCGACACCCTATTGAGCCGCACCTAGAATTTCGAAAATTTTATAGTATTTGAAAGTGTTAAGTCGATGGATTTACGCAACATCGCCATTATCGCTCATGTAGATCATGGTAAAACAACGCTGGTAGATTGCCTGCTTAAACAAAGTGGCATTTTTCGTGAGAACCAACAGGTTCAGGAACGCGCTATGGATTCCAATGAATTGGAACGCGAGCGCGGCATCACGATTTTGGCAAAATGTACTTCGGTTGAGCATGATGGATCGCGCATCAATATCGTCGACACGCCCGGACACGCTGATTTCGGCGGCGAAGTAGAACGCATACTTAGCATGGTCGATGGCGTCGTCCTTCTTGTCGATGCTGCGGAAGGCCCAATGCCTCAAACCAAATTCGTTTTAGGCAAAGTCCTTGACCTCGGCCTCCGCCCGATGGTTCTGATCAACAAGGTCGACCGTCCAGACCAACGCGCCAATGAAGTGCTGGACGAAATTTTTGATCTTTTCGCCGCCATGGATGCAGACGAATACCAACTCGACTTCCCCCATCTATATTCGTCGGCCAAACAAGGCTGGGCCGCCGTTGAGCCCGAGGGTCCTAAAGAAAATATGGACCCGCTTTTTGATTTGATCCTCAGCCATGTGCCGGAACCAAATGTCGATCCGAATGGCGAGTTTGCAATGCTGGCGACAACGCTTCAGGCAGACCCCTATCTTGGCCGTATTCTCACCGGTAAAATTACCTCTGGTAGAATTGTTTGCAACATGGCAATCCGCGCGCTCGACCGCGACGGAAATGTTATTGAAGAAGGACGCGCCAGTCAGCTGTTGGCTTTCCGTGGATTGGAGCGTGTGCCAATCGACCAAGCCGAAGCCGGCGACATTGTTGCAATTGCCGGTTTGGCCAATGCTACTGTGGCCGACACAATCTGCGCACCGAGCGTCACCGAGGCGATTGATTCTCAGCCGATTGATCCGCCAACTCTATCGATGGGATTCTCAGTCAACGATTCACCTTTAGCCGGCACTGAAGGCAGCAAAGTAACGTCACGCGTTATTTTGGACCGCCTGACCAGTGAAGCGGAAGGTAATGTTGCGCTTCATATCACGACAACAAATGATTCTAATTCCTTTGAAGTCGCGGGTCGGGGCGAACTTCAGCTTGCAGTGCTTATTGAGACCATGCGGCGCGAAGGCTTTGAGTTAACGATCTCGCGTCCCCGCGTTGTCTATCGGGATGATCCCGAAACCGGCCAGCGTCTGGAGCCGATTGAAGAAGTTGTCATCGACGTCGACGAAGAATATTCCGGCACCGTCGTAGAAAAGCTTTCCGCTCGCAAAGGCGAAATGCTGGAGATGAAATCTAGTGGAAGCGGCAAACAACGTCTGATCTTCCATGTGCCGTCGCGCGCGCTCATTGGCTATCATGGTGAGTTTCTTACCGATACCCGCGGCACCGGCATCATGAACCGATTATTCCATGGCTATGCGCCCTATAAAGGCCCAATCGACAGACGCCGAAACGGCACGCTTATTTCACTCGGCGACGGCAAAGCAATTGCTTACGCGCTCTGGAACCTGGAAGATCGCGGACCGATGTTTATTGACCCGGGCGACAAAGTCTATGCCGGCATGATTATTGGCGAACACAGCCGAGGCAATGACCTTGAGGTCAATCCGCTTAAAGGCAAGCAGCTCACCAACATCCGCACTTCCAGCAAGGATGAAGCGGTTGCTCTAACGACACCGATTGAAATGGGCTTGGACAAAGCGATTGCTTACATCACGGAAGATGAGTTGGTTGAAGTAACACCCAAATCCATTCGTCTGCGCAAACGCTATCTCGATATCCATGAGCGCAAGCGTCAGAACCGCCAGGCGGAAAGCGCTTAATTTAAAGTTCCAACATTTCCTTCACCCTCGGCCATTCTTTGGCACCGTTTGTTTTGCGCTTTTCCAGATTGGCGGTCGGTGTGTCTGGAGACATCACGCCGCAGAAATTGGGCCGCGCCTGGATGCGGCCCCACCATTCAGCAACGCGCGGACGGCTTCCTTCCCACATACCATCGAACGAAAAATGCGACAACCGCAGCATGTAAGGTGTGACGACGACATCGGCGAGTGAGTAGTCTTCTCCCAGCAACCACGGCCCACCGAAATCTTCCAACGCACCATCTGCGTTGGCGACCATTTTATCCATAATTTTAATCGCGCTCAGGAAATAAGGCGACTCGACTCCGTCATTGTGGATGGCGCGCTGTTGTTCTCGCTTGGTCGCGTTCGGTATTTTATTAAAATGGGCTTCTAATTCTTCTGGTGTATTTGCGGCTGCACGTTCATGGCGAATGGACACTGCATAAGTCACTATCGTTGTCATCGGATGGACTTCTTCGTCCATAAACTTCATCCAAAGCCGCATCTGGGCACTTTTCCAGGGATCGCTCGGACGAAGTCTCGGATCAGCTTGAAGATCCTCGAGGTATTCACAGATCACACTGGATTCGCGAACGACAATACCGTCGTGAATGATTGTTGGCACCACGCTTTTAGGGTTGAGTTTGACGTAGTCAGGATCAAACTGGTCGCCCTTCTGGAGATTAATCACGACCTCGGAATAATCGAGCCCCTTTTCTTCCAGGACCAGCCTGACTTTACCAGAACAGGTCGAAAGATAGCTTTGATAGAGCTCAATCATAGGATGACTCCCCCTTATTATCGTTGCGGCATCCTACACCGGATATTTTGTGCGGGAAATATCATATCTGGCGTGCTATCAGCACAGCTTCACAGCAAACTCAATTGACATGACAGATACCGAGCATTTTTCAACCACAGTAAAACGCCATGCACGCGATTTAATTCGTCTCGCCGGGCCGACCATTTTGGGGCGCGCCGGTATGATGACGATGATGATCGTTGATTCTGTCATGGTCGGGCACTACTCAGCGCAGGAACTCGCCTATCAAAGTATCGGTTTGGCACCCATGATGTTTTTAATGGTGACCGGCTTTGGGCTTTTGACCGGCACCCTTGTGATGACGGCGTTTCATCTTGGCGCGAATGAGAATGAAGAATGCGGCGGTGTTTGGCGGCGCTCCATAAGCTATGCCGTAACCATTGGATTGATCGGTGCAATTCTTTCCAGTTTCGGCGAGGAGTTCCTCTTAATGACCGGTCAAACAGCCGATCTCGCCCGAGGCGGTGGGCGCATAATCGCGATCATCGGCTGGAGCATGCCGCCGATGCTGCTGTTTGTTGCCAGTACTTATTTCCTGGAAGGCCTTAAACGACCCAAAGTCGGCATGTATATAATGATCATCGGCAATTTTTGTAATGTGGCGCTCAATTGGGTTTTGGTCTTTGGACATTTTGGCGTGCCGGAATTGGGTGCTCAAGGCTCCGCTTGGGCTACAATTGGCGTTCGCATCATCATGGCAGGCAGTATTTTTTACTACGTCTGGAACATGAGCGATCACGAGGAATTTGCCATCCGCAACCACGCCAAAATGTTTTTTGGGGGCGGCTGGCAAGCTTGGTCCAGGCTCCGCGAAGTTGGCCTCGGAGCGGGTGCCAGCAATGCAATTGAGTCGGGTGCTTTTTCCTCCATGAGCCTGATAGCGGGCTTATTGGGAATTCTGTCGCTGGGCGCCTTCACGATCGCTTTTAACATGTTGGCTCTGACTTTCATGTTTGCCCTTGGATTGGGCTCCGCCACGGCGGTCTGTGTTGGCAGCGCGCACGGTCACGGCAACCGGCGAGACATGGCATTCGCGGGCTGGACGGGCTTGGGCCTAACCATCATAAGCATGGCGGTATTGGGAACCGTTCTGGTCGTCTTAAACAATCAAATTGCATCTGGCTTTACCAACGATGCGGAATTGGTAATCCGAGCAGCGCCGATGATTGCGTTTATTTCTCTGGTTTTAATCGCCGATGG
>CAJXJM010000143.1 GCA_913054205.1 uncultured Rhodospirillaceae bacterium | reverse complement strand
AATGCTCTATACCCATCTTCCTGTGCTGTTGCGCTACAGCGACCGAAATTCAATGGCCCATTCAAGAGAAGTCCGGCTTCCGTTTTGCGATCATCGGTTGGCTGAGTTCACACTTTCCTTGCCGCCTGAGTATTTAATGGGAGGCGCTGAAACCAAACGTCTTTTGCGCGGCGCGATGAACGGGGTTTTGCCCGAATCCGTGCGTACACGTTGGAACAAACAAGGTTTCCTGCCACCGCAATCCGAGTGGTTTAACACGACGCTAAAAGACCATGTCACCAACATCCTTCACAATCCCAAATTTGAGCAATCTGGTATTTGGCGCAAGAAATGGTGGCTGTCCGTCCTCAATCGCTTTCAAGGCGGTGAAAGCCACCTCGCCTCAATGCTGTGGCGTCCGGTGATCGAAGATGCATGGCGGACACATTTTTTGGACCGTATCAATGCGAGCAAAAAAGTCGCAATCTTTGAGGGATCTGCATAATGCGGCTGGTTTTCGTCAATCACTGCCATCCTGATACGCCGCATGTCTGCGCCACCCGAATGCGCGAATTTGCAAAGTCAATGGCAGCTCGGGGGCACAAAATCATATTGTTCACAGAAACACTGGAAACCGGGCCGGCTGAGATATCTTCCGAAGAAAGCGCCGGCCTCATTCAATCTCATGATTTCAGCACACCGCTTTATATTGCCAGCGCCCCCACGGGTCACCCTCTGATACAAAGTCTTCGGAACAGAACTTTGCCATCGGGCGTCCGCCAAGCTGTCGTTGTCTGGCACTACCTAAGGCACAAAGGGGTTTTTACGGATTGGCGGCACGGCAGCCAGCCCTATCTCCAGACAATTGCAGACACATTCAAACCCGACTTGGTTTGGTCGACATTTGGTAATACCGATTGCTGGAATATCGCTCAGGATCTTGCCAAATTCACCGGCTGTCCTTGGCTGGGAGATGTCAAAGATCCGTGGGGAAATTTCATACCGGCGATATTTCAGAACTATTTGAGCCGTCATTTTGACGATAGCGCCGCGCTCACGACATTTTCCGAGTTCCATAGCAAAGATGCGAGCAAATGGTTTAGCCCGCCGGCCAATCTCATTTATAGCGGATTTTCACACGACTGCCTTGAATCTTCAAAAACTGTTGAGCCTGAGAAACTCGTCATCAGCCTGACAGGCGCCATTTACGACGATATTGCGCTGAGCCAATTAATCCAGGGCATCCGTGATTGGATTATGGATTTGCCAGACGATCAAAGAGCCCGGGTTCGGCTTATTTACGCCGGGCAGGATTCCGAAAATGTCGAGGCGGCAACAGGAATTTTGTTGGACCTCTGCGAGGTTGATATCAAAGGCTTTGTCTCTCTCACAGAACTAGGCGCAATCCACCAAAGTGCCATCGCCAATCTCTACATTAAAAGTAGTTTTACATTTCACCACAAAACCATAGAGATGTTGTCGGCAGGCCGGCCCTTAATTTGTTTTCCTGAGGAAACCGAAGAAGCAAAGAATATCGCCGGGTCAACTCAAGTTCCACTCCTCTCATGCGCCACGCCGGAAGAAGTTACGATTGCCCTCAATCAAAGCATGAGTAATGGTCAAATTGATGTCCAAGACGATGAAGGGCTCAGAAATCTCACTTGGGAAGCGCAGTCTGAGAAATTGGAAAAAGTATTTAAGGATGTTTTGTCGGAAGACGGATCACATGGATAGCTCATCCGGCGAAAAAAACTATTGGGCTTTGGCCGGTGGCGGGATCGCGTTCTTAATCCTGCCGGTCGCCATATTTTCATCAAAGGCAATGACACCGCTGTTCATTTTGTTGGCATTTGTTTTATTTGCACAAAGAGTTGCCCATAGAAATTATCAGTTCGCAGTGCCAAAACTGCCATTCATCGCCTTCATTCATCTTCTCATCTGGGCAGGGCTAAGTGTTTTTTGGTCTTTTGACCAAGCTCTAAGCGCCCGGCTCCTGCTGCCGCTTCTAGCGCTTTTCGCAATGGGCGTATTTGCTCTCGACGAGGTGAAATCAACTGCAAAATTGCAAAGCGATGGATTGGAAAAGGCTCTAATCGTCGGGGCTGGCCTTGCCATTGCATTGTTGTTTTTCGAATCTGTAACGGGGAGTTGGCTTACGCGCCAAGGTCGCGGAATGCCTTGGTATGAAGTGATAAAATTCGCTACCGGCGGCATTAATATTGCCGCTTTTGCTAAAAATGGTGTCGTGATTTTATCCATCCTGATCTGGCCGGTCATGTCTGGTTTATGGCGTCGTCACCAACAGCTTTGGGCGGGTGCCTTTGTCATTGCAACGATTTATCTGGTTTATCGCTTTTCCGCCTCGACCGCATTAGTCGCTCTTGCCGCGTCATTGATTGGCGTCGGACTCGCGATCTATCAGAAAAAGTTTGCCGCTATATTCGTGGCGAGCGTTTTTGCCATCTTTGTCCTTAGCGCACCTTTTGTTGTCCAACAATCGATCGGACATAAAAGTGTCAAAGAAGTAGGACAACTCGCTTATGACGCGAAAATGCCAAACTCTGCGATCAACCGCTTGATAATCTGGCAATTTGCCACCAAACGCATCTTAGAAAAACCCTTTGTAGGCTGGGGCATGAATACGGCGCGCCAAATTCCCGGCGGCAGCGAGAAATACACCTTGCGCGTAGATACATCTGCAAAGAAAAACGTCGCTTTATTCAGGGAGTTTTACGTTCCACTGCATACCCACAATCAGGCAATCCAGATTTGGTTGGAACTTGGGGCGGTGGGCGCCATTTTTGTTGCCGCGTTTGGCTGGCTATTCATCCGAAAACTCGGAAACACAGAAACCGATCCGGCGCTGTTCGGCGTTGTCATATCAATTCTGGTTTTTAATTTTCTGAGTTACGGCGCCTGGCAAAGCTGGTGGATTGCGACGCAGTTTTTATGCCTCTTCGTGGCACTGGCAAGCACCCGAAAAACGATTTAAGCTTCAATCCAGTGGGCGTGCCAGGCTGTCAGATTATACAGCACCCAAATCATCAAAGACGTATTTCGGTGGCCAGATCGATGATCGGAGATAAGCCCGGCAACATTGTCTCGATCAAAACCAATTTGATCCAATAGCGGTGAATTCATGATGCCGTCTTCGGCCTTCGCACCAAATCCGCCGCGCAGCCATTCGGCCATTGGCGCATTAAAGCCCATTTTCTTGCGATAAATGATGTCGTTTGGAATAATGCCCTCAACCGATTTTTTGAGAATGTACTTTGCCACGCCATCTTTGATTTTTGCGCTTTGCGGCATGTCCATGGTGAACTCCGCCAGCGCATGATCCAAGAACGGCACACGTGCTTCTAGTGATTCCGCCATGGTTATTTTATCAACCCGCATCAATAAAAGTTCAGGGAGCCGCAGACGAAACTCGTTGTGGATCATTCGGGTGAGTTGATCGCGTCCCGGATGGGCCAAATCGAACTTTGACAAAGTTTCGTTGGCAACGGCAAAGCTATCCGGCACCAATATGCTGGCGTCCAATATTCCAGCCTCAATCATTTCTTCCGCGCCGTGGGGCAATTCGGAGCCAGGTGACGGTAGAATATCTTTTTTCTGAGATTCCCAGAACGCAATAGCGCCACTCCAAAATGCTTCCTGGTCGTCTGCCGCGCGGCCCACAGCATCAGCGTATAATCCAATCGACGGTTTTAGCTTGGCGACACCTTGCGCTCCCCTTGCGGCCAAGCGTTGCAGCGGTTTTGGCAATAATTTCTGAAATGGACCAAAGCAGTGTTGATGCAATTTAAGATACATCATGTAGCTGTTATAGCCGCAGAATTGCTCGTCAGATCCCTCGCCTACCTGAATGACCTTAACACCAGAGTCAGCTGCCAATTTGGAAAGAAAATGCAAAGGGATACAAACCCAATCGGCCAATGGCTCATCCTGATAGTGAACCAGGTCTTCGAGATAACCGACCATATCCGCCTCATCGACAAGAACTTCGTGGTGGTTGGTTTTAAAAAGCTTGGCAACTTTGGTGGCGTGTTCGAGTTCGTTGAGATGTTCGTGGTCTTTAAAACCAACGGTAAATGTGTTTACAGGCTCATCGGTATAGCGATCCATCAAAGCGACATTGGCGGATGAATCGATGCCTCCTGATAAAAAAGCCCCGTAGGGCACATCCGACATCATGCGCTTTTCAACCGCCGCAGTGAGACGATCGCGCACCCCTTCAACAAAAAAGTCCTCTCGTGCCGAGGCGCTTAGGCCAGATAGCTCACTCTCTATTCCGCTGCGGCCAGGTTCAGCATCCCAATAGCGTTTTGACGTAATGCGGCCAGCTTGATCGATTTCAATATAAGTAGATGCGGGTAATTTGTAGACACCATCAAACATCGTCAGGGGCGCGGGTGCCGTGAGATAGGTTAAATAGTGATAAAGCGCAAGTTTACCCACTTTTCGCGGTACAGCGGGATGGCAGAGCAGCGCTTTAATTTCAGAGGCGAATACGAACCAACCGTCCCGTTTGGTAAAATACACCGGCTTGATGCCGACCCTGTCGCGCGCGATTGTCAACTTCTTATCCGGCTCATCCCAAATGGCAAACGCGAACATGCCTTCGAGGCGATCCAACAAACCATCGATCCCCCAGGCCTGAAACCCATGAACCAGCACTTCGGTATCTGAATGATCTGTTGCAAATCGATAGCCCGAGGCCGTTAACTCCTGGCGCAGTGCTGCGTGGTTATATATTTCGCCATTGAAAGTGACGATGATCGAGCCTTCTTGGTTGCTCATGGGTTGCCCGGCATCGTTCGAAAGATCAATGATCGATAAGCGACGATGACCGAGACCAATCCGGCGGTCAGGCGACATCCATATGCCATCCCCATCCGGTCCCCGGTGAAGGATGGATTGGTTCATCTTCTCAATTAAAGAAGGCTCTACCGGCTGCTCGCCAGCGGTTCTGAAAATGCCTGCAATTCCACACATGCAGCGGTTTTATACTACGCGGGGTTGGCGACCAATCTCTTTTTGCTCTTCATAGCGAGTTCGATCAGGCAACCAATGAGAAATCCGATTGTGCAAATCCCGACGCCCCACAAATTGACGCCAAGATCATCGGCATATTTGCCAACACCTATATCAATCCAACTTGGCACAATTTGAATTCCCATTGCCCCTTCGAGGGTCATAATGACGCCAAACAATATCCCCGGCCAAAAGGCGAGGTGGAAGCTCCAACGCCCGGCTCCAGGCAAAAAGGCGAGCATAAAGATCGGTGCCAGGCCCATTACCATTGTGCCACTGATTGTCGTCGCGGCGATCACGGCGGGGCCTACTTCTGAGCCAAGATAGATGCTAAACAATGGCAAGTTTCCCAGCACAGCAATGAATATCACAGTACGCCGCCCAGTGGATAACTGGCGTTCGGTCGGCTCACCTGTTTCACCGGTAAAATCACGCGCCGTCAATTTGGCGGTGCTGGCAAAGGTCGAATCGAGAGTTGAGCCGGCGCTCGTCATCATGATCGCATTGACGATCAGCAACATGGTAATCCCAAAACTGGCAGGCACGACCAAAGACGGATTACCCCCCAAACCTTCGAGCCGACCATAGATGCCGACAAATCCAAATAGGAAAATAAAGCCGCCGCCAATGAGGCCCGCCAAAATAAATCCTTTCAACATGATTTTGGGCGATGTGATAAAACCCCGGTCTGTCAGAACCGGATCATGAAAGGGATAACTAAAGGCCTGTACTAAAGCCAGGCCGGCAAACGTCCAGCCTGCCATGCTGGCGGCTTTAGGAAATTGCGGCAGGCCTCGCGCGGCAAACTCCGGTAGGATGAAAAACAAGATGCCCGCGAGCAAAACCGAGGCCAGGACCATCTGACCACCATCTGTGAGCAAGCTGCCGCGCAGTCCGGAACGCCAGGAATAATAGACCGTGAATCCGGTAACCGCTGCAACAGAAATCCAATAGCCGGAACTGCCCTCATCGCCAAAATAGAGGCCGACGACTTTGGTATTGGACCAGACTTCATTAAACAGTCTAATTGCGATGGCAGCGACAAACAGCTTGGCGCATAATTTGCCATATTTTCGGATTAGAAAGGCCGGCAGAGATTTATCTCCGCCTTTGGTTCGAATGATATAAATCACGACACCGGCAACCAGAAAACTCAGATAGTAAAATGCGTAGCCAATCGAGCCGGATATTCCAAAAGCCTGTGCGAGACTGGCGGCATTGGCGATGGATTTCGCAAATATCCAAGAGATGGCAGCGCTTGCAACCAACAGCCAAAGCCCGGGTGCGCTACCTGTAACACCGTGAGACTCATCTGTTCCGGTAAAAAAGCCTTTGATCGTCACCCGCTTGGGTGCGAACTGCCAAACAATCAGGCCATAAGCCAGCATGACCAACCATGGCGCAAACGTCGGAATGAAGTTTTCAAACATCTCGAAGGGGATAGCGACTTCGAAGACGAGAGCCAAATCAAAAACCAGTGAGAAACCTGTGAGGCTGCTTAAATGGTTCTAAAAAGATTGCGCACAGCCGATTTATCAATTTTTCCAACGGTGGTTTTAGGTACCTCTTCTAAAATTTGAATTTCAGCGGGCACTTTATATTTCGCTAACTCCTGTGCACAATAGTTAAGCAGATCTTCAGACGTGATGTTTGCCTCTTCGCGCAAGGTGACACAGGCTCGGATGACTTCTCCGCGATATTCGTCCGGTACGCCGACAGCCGCCGCCTCAGAAACAT
>CAJXJM010000142.1 GCA_913054205.1 uncultured Rhodospirillaceae bacterium | reverse complement strand
TGGCCAAGCTGGTCATGCTCTTAGAAATACTCATGCCGTAGAACTCGCTCGCCGGCCTACCCATGCCTTGATACTCCTCGAACACGATTTTTTCCCGATCGATCAGCAGCATGGCCGTGGTGCCAGGGAATTCGGTCATATAGGCCTGAGCGGTTTCAGCCGCCTCACGATTGCCGCGCGCCTTGATCTCTGCATCCGTCGCTTTCGAGAGAGTTCGCGGTGTTCGGTGAGGTTTAAAAAAATGAGGTGTCGTTGGACCGACACGGATATAGCCGCCAACGTTGTAGCGCTCCTGCATGCGAATTTCGCGTGCATGCAGTGGCAAGATCGTAATCGTCAACAAGGCTAAGCTGATGACAATGCGCATCGTCACTTAAAATCACGCTTGCCAATCAGGCGCAATGAGACGGCGTTTGCCGTCCGCCGACATCTGTATGTCCGGCTGATCTAAATCGACGCGATCCCACAATTTGCAGGTAACGACTTTATGTTTTTGATCGAGGCCTTCGCAATAATTCGTATAGGTGCAAAGACGGACTTCGCTGCCTTTGCCCAATCGCGTTTTGAGGAACCAGTCGGGATCGGCGAGCGCTTGGCGGGCAGAGGCAACGATATCCGCCTCGCCGTTCTGGAGAATTTTCTCGGCGATTTCAAAGCCGTGAATGCCGCCGGCCACAACGATCGGCGTGTCAAAGCCCGCCGCGTTAACGGCCTTTTTAATCTCGGCGGTTGGTTTAATGTTACGCCCGAACGGGCCAAATTCATCGGAGAAATGGCCCGGCATACACTCATAGCCGCTGCGCCCGGTATAGGGATACGCCGCCTCGCCGATGCCCGGCTGCTTCGCGTCTTCAAACTTACCGCCGCGGGAAATCGATAGAAAATCCATACCCGCCCGAGCTAATTCAACGCCGATATAAGCCGCATCTTCAACATCGTTGCCGTCTTCAAAAATCTCGTCCGACAGATACCGGCAGCCAACTGGAAAGTCATGGCCCACACGCTCCCGAACGGTGGCATAGACTTCGAGCGGTAGACGCACGCGATTTTCTCGGGTACCGCCGTAGCCATCATCGCGGTCATTTTTTCGGCTCAGAAACGACGCCATTGTATAGGCGTGCGCATAGTGTAGCTCGACGCCATCAAGCCCGGCTTTTTGCGCTCGCTCGGCAGCATCAGCAAAAAGCCCGGGCAGAACTTTTGGCAAATCACGAATGTGATCTAATTCGGTATCCGTAACGCGTTCGCGCGCGCCCATGCGAAGCGATTCCAATTCGCGCTCTTCCAGAATGTCATCAAGCGCTTCATCCTCCAGCGTGCTCAAATGTTCCCGAATTTTCTCTTCCGGCCAATCGACTACACCAAGGGCCTCGCGGTGAGCATCGGTGATCTGCAAAAAACGCTGGAAGTATTTTTCAGCTTCAGGGCGGCGGCGGATAGATAAAAAGTCGATCAACTGAATGAAAAGTTTGGTGTGACCCTCACTGGCCCGATGAACGGTATCGGCAAGCTCTTTCAATCCAGCGATAAAACGATCATGGCCAATGCGCAACAATGGCCCACTTGGCACTTCTCTAATACCCGTCGCTTCAACAACAACACAGCCGGGCTGGCCTTTGGCAAATCGTTCATACCACGCCAGCACTTCATCTGTAACGATCCCCTCTTCAGTCGAGCGCCACGGTACCATCGCTGGAACCCAGGTCCGCTGCTCCAATTGGATCGGCCCGATATCGACCGGGCTAAACCACAAAGATTCAGACGCCTGCTCTTTACTCGGCCACGCACCGGGCTGAGGTTCATACTTGATCTTTTCTGGCGGTTTCCACATCGGAGACTCCGGCTGTCCAGCTTCAATTAGTTTAAGTCTAAACTAATTTTAAAGAAATCTCAAATTAGATTTTAAGGTTGGCGAAATTTACGCAGCATCCGGGCGCTCTTTTCAGCAATTTTCGCGATTGCTAAAGCGCCCTTCTCAGGTGCCTGGAGCTTGGCCTGCGCCAATAATTGCGAAATATTACCAAGCTGGCCCGAATTCAACATTTCAAGTGCGAGACCTGACCAGCGCAAAAGTTCGGCGCCTTTAAAATCTTTTTTGCCTTCTGCGATCACTTCGGCGGAAAAAGCTGTGAAGAACAAAGCGAGCGAAATCAAACGCAGGTGGCGTGCGCGATTTGAAATCTGGTTAGATAATGTTGGCCTTAAAACGGAGTATCGCAAATAGTGCACCTCCATCGTCCATATAGATTGGTTTCATTATACGCGTAAGACATTTTCGACGCAAATCGTTGGGGTTAGGTAATAATTCCGTGCAGAATTATTGCCTTTGACACTTCGTTGCTTCCCCAATTGTTTGTTTTTTCCGTATTTTCTGAAGTTTTATCAAATGACGAGGCTCTAAAAAAGACCGATTTGTATTCAGGTACCTCAGCCCATAGTATTGAGTCTCACGGTCGCGAATTTCCTTTTTTAAACTGGAACCAATAAGTGGCAAAAAAATTCCTTATTTTTGGTGGTTTATATCTGCTTTTGGCGTCGATTGCTGTCGGCTTTTTTATCCTGACCGGAAAACTCACGACCCAGCATGCTATTCTTGACCCCCTAAATATTGCGGAAGGCAAAATTATCTATGAGCAAAACTGTGCGTCTTGTCATGGCATAGATTTAAAAGGCCAACCAAATTGGGAGACCAAACGTGTCGATGGCACCTTCCCCCCGCCGCCACAAAATGAAGATGGCCACACATGGCAGCATTCGGATCGCCAAATTTATAGCTACATCGAAGAAGGCGGCGCTTATTTTTCGCCTCCTCCGTTCAAAAGCAATATGCCCGGATACAAAGAAATTCTGACCAGCAAGCAAATCTGGAACTTGATTACGTATATTAAAAGCCGATGGCCGGAGGAAATCCGCAAAAGACAAACCGCCGCCAATTTTGCCGGTGGTTTTGGTCATCATTAGAATTTGCTTGAGTATCAAATTTGATATCACATATGCCTAACATGATCTTTAGCGATCGGCGGAAAATAGCTACACTCTGATTATATTGAACAAAAAATATTTTTTTAAAGAAAATAATTAGGACAAATTATTAATGGCACCGGATTCTGATGCTGCGCGTTCATCTGAGATAAATACCGAAAACCCGACAGCTGAAGAGCTGGTCGCGCGGGCGCGGGCGCTTATCGGCAAAGGTGAACACGTACCTGACGATCCCCGAATGAGCCTGACAATGGCGGCAAGTTACGCCTCTCTTCTCGCCTGCAAATCCATTGAGCGCATCTTTTACGCGGGCGGCGCCGGAGGGCTTTCACTTGAGCAGGAAATTCAACGTATCTTTAGAAATGTTCAGGCAGGCCGCGCGCAGTTCGGCCTCAATTGGGATGTTCAAGGCACCAATTCCGGTCGCTGGGCATTGGGCGTTGATGGCCCGGCCCAAGAGACCACGCCGCCTCTTTGATGAAAAACACAACCCACTGTTTTTATTAAGTAACTAATATTTGTTGCTATTTTGTTCTTTTTGGTTTAGAACCTGTTCTATCACATCAGAAAGAGGAAAAAGTCATGTCAGCAAAAGTATTCATCAAGGAATTCGCCGCCCTCAGCACCTTCTTTGCCGCTGGTTATGTTTGGATGGTTATTATCTGAACGCTGCAGGCCGGAAATTAATAAGACACATAACAATATACAAGGTGATGGAACCCGTTATTTGGGTACGGGGCGTGGTTTTCGATTTTCATCAATCGCCACATAAGTGAAGACTCCTTCAGTCACCTTAGCGAGGCCGGTTTGATGATAATGATTTGTCGTCCAAGCCTCAATTTTTATGGCAATTGACGATCTGCCGACCGAAATGACATCGGTATAACAACTAACGAGATCACCGACATGTACAGGTTTGTGAAACTCCATCTCTTTAACACCGATGGTCACACAGCGCCCCTCTGCCCGTCGACTGGCGGCGACCCCGCCAGCGATATCCATTTGCGACAAGATCCAGCCACCAAATATATCGCCAGCCGGGTTGGTGTCGGCCGGCATGGCAACAACCGTTATCGTCCGATCACCTTGTGGCGTATCAGAAATTTCGTTTTGGCCGTCTTGAGCGTCGTCAGACATGGATATTTCCTTCAATTTGATATGTTTGCACTTGCCACCTTAAAGCTACTCAGGCACAAGATATTGTTATAAATCTTTCGTAAAACACAGTATAATGGCGTTTAACGCTAAAAAGTAAATACAGGAACAAATATGGCCGATCTGTTTGATGCCGCCCCCAAAAAAGCTAAAAAAAATCCGGGAAAAGGTTCTGGATCAACCGGCGGCAAGCGTAAGAAAAGCTCTTACTCTGCTAAAGATATCGAAGTTCTCGAAGGATTGGAACCCGTTCGATTGCGCCCCGGCATGTATATCGGCGGCACCGACGAGCGCGCGGTTCATCATTTAGTCGCGGAACTTCTTGATAACTCAATGGATGAAGCGGTAGCCGGCGAGGCATCACGTATCGATTTAGAACTTTCCGCTGATCACTATGTGACGGTGAGCGATAATGGCCGCGGCATTCCAATCGACCCCCATCCCAAATTTAAAGATAAATCGGCTCTAGAGGTCATTATGACGACCCTCCATTCCGGTGGTAAATTCAGTGGCGACGCTTACGAAACCTCTGGCGGCCTCCATGGTGTTGGCCTCTCCGTCGTCAATGCGCTGGCGGACGATCTCATTGTGGAAATTGCGCGCGATAAAAAGCTATGGACCCAAAGCTATGAACGCGGCAAGCCGACCGGAAAGCTCAAAGATGCCGGTAAAACCTCCAATCGACGCGGTACATTGGTGAAATTTCACCCCGATCCCAAGATTTTCGGCGCAAAAGTGCATTTTCGACCATCAACGCTCTACCGAATGGCGCGCTCCAAAGCCTATTTGTTTCGCGGCGTCGAAATTCGTTGGAAATGCGACCCTGAACTGCTTGAAAATGACAAAAACACGCCTGAAACCGCGACGCTCCACTTTCCCGGCGGTCTCAGCGATTATCTGCAAGGCACTCTGGAAGACCGCGCAACCATCACCCCCAACACGTTTTTTGGCCAAGCTGATCTCAACGGCGGTTCCGGCCGGGTTGAATGGGCGGTTGCCTGGCCGGTCGACGAAGACGAATTTTTCAATTCCTATTGTAATACCATACCGACACCGCAAGGCGGCACCCACGAAGCAGGCCTGAGAAGCGCGCTCAATCGGGGCCTCAAGAGTTATGGCGAGCTGATTAAAAACAAAGCGGTGAGCAAAATAATTGCCGATGATGTGATGGGCGGTGCCTGTATCATGCTGTCGGTATTTATCTCTGATCCGCAGTTCCAAGGCCAAATCAAGGAGAAATTAGCCACTGTCGAGGCGCAAAAGCTGGTTGAAAGCTCGGTCGGCGATCATTTTGACCATTGGCTCAGCGGTGATCCGGAAACCGCGAAGCGTCTGCTCGAGCATGTGATCGAGCGCTCGCAAATTCGCATGAAAAAGCGCGACGACAAAGTGCTGAAACGCCAATCGGCAACCAAACGCCTCCGATTGCCCGGCAAACTCGCTGATTGCTCGCAAAACTCAGCCGAAGGCACGGAGATTTTTATTGTCGAGGGTGATTCTGCCGGCGGCTCAGCCAAACAAGGCCGCAACCGAAAAACTCAGGCGATATTGCCGCTCAAAGGCAAGATATTAAACGTCGCCAGTGCCTCCCAGGACAAGCTCCGGGCGAACCAGGAAATTAACGATTTGAAGGAAGCTTTGGGCTGTGGCTCGGGGCCGCAGTACCGCGATGAGGATTTGCGCTACGAAAAGGTCATTATCATGACAGATGCCGATGTCGACGGTGCGCATATCGCCTCTCTATTGATGACATTTTTCTTTAAAGAAATGCCGCAACTAATTGAAAATGGTCATCTTTTTATTGCCATGCCACCGCTGTATCGGCTCAGCCAAGGCGGCAAAACGCTCTACGCCATGGACGATGCACATAAAGATATTCTGGTTGAAAAAGAGTT
Source organism: uncultured Rhodospirillaceae bacterium (assembly GCA_913054205.1). Classification (GTDB taxonomy): domain Bacteria; phylum Pseudomonadota; class Alphaproteobacteria; order Rhodospirillales; family UBA2165; genus TMED23. Next base: position 784 of record CAJXJM010000142.1, on the reverse strand, counting down.
CTCCAGCCGCGGTAAAATTGAGGTAAGCCGTTTTAAAGGCCTCGGTGAAATGCCACCGGCCCAGCTCAAGGAAACGGCGATGAACCCCGATTCTCGCACGCTGCTCAGGGTGACCGTTCCGCTGCGTCATACCGAGGATGAAAAGAAAGAAGCAATCGAGACCGCCAAGCTTATCGATGACCTGATGGGCAAAAAACCCGAACTCCGCCTCGCCTTCATCCAATCCCACGCCGCCGAACTCGAAGACGGCATGATCGACGTTTAAGTTTTGCCCCCTCAAACGCCGGGCGCATTGCTCCGCAAGCTTGGCTTACGCAGCATAAGCGGCGACCCGCAGTCGCGGGCGTTATTTTTCCTTTTCTTCCTCTCCCTAATTTCCTACGTCATCCCGGACTTGATCCGGGATCCAGTTTTTCATGACGAACCTAAGAATTAAGGGGACATGTACTTGTTACGTGTCCCCTTAATTCGTCGAAAGAAAAGAAAAATAACCACAGAGAACACAGAGCTAGAAAACGGTCTCCGTCTCTGCGGGAGGGAAAATGGTGTGCAGGGTTAGTTGCCCATTGGTCCGTTAAACGAAAGCAAGATTTTTATGGCGAATGAGTTGGTATAGGTGGGACACGAGTCGAATTTCCACCATCAAGAAAACCGCAAAAGTTCGGGTTTGTTCCAAAATCATGGCATTGCGCACGAAGCAATCCTTCAATGCTACTTCTCCTAGGTACTTAAAAAAATCAAAAGACCAACTACGAGTATTCCAGCAATGAAACGATTTGTGAGA
>CAJXJM010000141.1 GCA_913054205.1 uncultured Rhodospirillaceae bacterium | reverse complement strand
AAAATACCGCAAAAAAGGCGACAACAAAGACGATGTGCCAATCGCCGAATTCCGCCAGGAGTGCCGCGAATTTGCCGATCATTGGATTGGCATTCAACGCGAAGAATTTCAACGTCTTGGTATCGAAGGTGATTGGGATAACCCCTACACCACCATGACCTATCCAGCCGAAGCGCAGATTGTGCGCGAGCTTGGCAAGTTTCTTATGAATGGCAGCCTCTACCGGGGCGCTAAGCCGGTGATGTGGTCGGTTGTCGAAAAAACCGCCCTCGCCGAGGCCGAAGTGGAATATCACGATCATACGTCGAACACGATCTTTGTTCGCTTTCCGGTCACCGATGCATCAACCTCGGACAAAGCAAAAGGCGCAGACATTGTCATATGGACAACGACGCCTTGGACCATCCCCGGCAACCGTGCCATTGCCTTTAGTGCAAAGGACAGTTACGTCCGCGTGAAAATTACCGGCGTATCAGAGAACGCGCTCAGCACAGCAGGCGACGAGATTGTTATCGCTGAAGCATTGATAGACCAGGTCGTCCAAGAAGCCGGCATCACGGATCATGAAATCGTCGATACTTTCAAAGGTAGCGATCTCGACGGCACGATTTGCCAGCATCCCTTTAACGGCCAAGGCTATGATTTCGACGTGCCGCTATTCGCAGCTGGCTTTGTCGAGATGGATACCGGCTCAGGTTTTGTTCATATCGCACCCGGTCATGGCGCTGATGACTGGGAACTCGGTATCGCCAATGGCATCACTGTTCCGGAGACTGTTGGCGGTGACGGACTTTATTACGAGCATGTTCCGCTATTCGCCGGCGTTCATGTTTTCAAAGCTGATGATGTTGTCATCGACGCGATGAAAGAGGCTGGCGCGTTGCTCGCCAATGGTAAAATCAATCACTCTTATCCGCATTCCTGGCGCTCTAAAGCGCCGCTGATTTTCCGCAACACGCCGCAATGGTTTATCAGCATGGATAGCGATAATCTACGCGACAAAGCGTTGCGCGCCATTAAAGACACCGACTTTTATCCGGCCACTGGGCGCAAACGACTTCAAGGTATGATCGAAACTCGCCCAGATTGGTGCGTTTCGCGTCAGCGCGCCTGGGGTGTGCCAATCACTGTCTTTGTGAATAAGGAAAGCGGCGAGGTTCTCCGCGATCAGGCAGTGTTGGACCGCATCATCGAAGCTGTTGAGGCAGAAGGTGCCGATGCCTGGTTCACCTCCGATGCTTCGCGTTTCCTCGGACCCGATCTCAATCCGGATGATTACGAACAGGTGCATGACATCTTGGATGTCTGGTTCGATTCGGGCTCGACCCACTCCTTCGTTTTGGAACAACGTGAAGATTTACAATGGCCGGCCTCGCTTTATCTGGAAGGCTCCGATCAACATCGAGGTTGGTTCCACTCGTCATTGTTGGAATCTTGTGGCACCCGAGGCCGGGCGCCTTACGACGCTGTCTTAACCCACGGCTTTGTCATGGCGGAAGACGGCCAAAAAATGTCCAAATCCTTGGGCAACATCACAGCACCGCAAGAAGTCATCGAGCAACACGGCGCTGACATTCTTCGCCTGTGGGTGGTTGGCTCGGATTATTCCGACGACCTCAGAATTGGCAAAGAGATTATCAAACATCATTCAGACATTTACCGACGCCTTCGCAATACGTTGCGGTATTTGCTCGGTAATTTGAACGATTTTGGTGATCGAGAAAAACTCAAGCTCAATGAAATGCCGGAGCTTGATCGCTGGGTGATGCACCGCATTTATGAATTGGATGCGCTGGTGAGAAAATCCTGTGAAAGCTATGAGTTTCATTCTCTGTTCACCGAGCTTCATACATTCTGCGCGGTAGATTTATCAGCATTTTATCTCGATATTCGTAAAGATGCGCTTTATTGCGACAGCGCCGATTCAATTGCCCGCCGGGCTGCGAGAACGGTGCTGGACCAACTTTTCAATTGCCTGACTGCTTGGTTTGCGCCGTTTATCTGTTTTACCGCCGAAGAAGCCTGGCTTGCACGTTTCCCCGATGACAATGACAGCGTTCATCTGCGCCTATTCCCGGAAATTCCTAAAATTTGGCGAAATGAAAAACTTGCAGCGAAATGGGGGAAAATTCGCGATCTTCGCCGCGTCGTGACAGGCGCCTTGGAAATTGAACGCGCAGAAAAACGCATTGGCTCGAGCATGCAAGCCAACCCAACTGTCTATGCAGCGGCTGACTATATTGATGCCATGAAAGGGTTGGACTTGGCCGAAATTGCCATTACTTCAGACGCTGAATTGATCGAAGGCGACGTACCGGAAGCCGCTTTTACGATTGATGATGTAAAAGGTGTCGGTGTTGTATCTGCTTTGGCTGACGGCAAGAAATGCGTGCGCTGCTATAAAGTTTTACCGGAAGTCGGCACCGTGGCCGGTCATGAAGAAGTATGTGTTCGTTGCGCAGAGGCAGCAGACCGTTTTCCTGTCGCCGCGGAATAGCCAAATTTAGAAACACAAGGAGCTAACATTTTGTCGCCATTTGTTCGATTAGGGTGCTCTATTGCATTTTTCTCCATTCTCGCCGATCAAGCGACAAAATGGTGGATCCTTGAAGCTGTGATGCAGCCACCAAAGGTCGTTCCGATAACGTCCTTTTTCAATCTGGTACTGACTTGGAACAGCGGCGTTAGCTTTGGGCTATTCAATGACAACAGCAGTTTAAATGCGATTGTGCTGTCGGTATTGGCAATCACCATCGTGATATTCTTGTTTTTCTGGCTGCGCAAAGCTGAAAGTGTACGCATGGCGGGCGGTTTGGGCCTGATTATCGGCGGTGCTCTTGGAAATGTGATCGATCGGGGTTTTCATGGTGCCGTTGTTGATTTCCTTGATTTTCATGTAAATTCCCTCCATTGGCCGGCCTTTAATGTCGCAGATAGCTGCATTACGGTGGGCGCTATTCTATTAATTTTCGATTCTCTATTTTCTCCGAAGCCAGAGAAGGCTAGAATAGAAAACGAATAGGAAAATGATTATGAATACAAAAATATATTCTCTATTTGGCGTTCTTGCTACCGCCTTGTTATTGAGTGGTTGCGAAGATACTAAACGCGCTCTTGGTCAGACCAAAGAGGCTCCGGATGAGTTTGCTGTTTACCAGCGCGCGCCCCTAAGCTTACCGCCGGATTACGGTTTAAAACCGCCGACCCCTGGCGCAGATCGTCCACAGGCTGTAAACCCTCGGGACCGCGCCGTGCAAGCGTTGGGCATCGGACAAACACGTGCCAACCAACAAGTTGGCAGCACCACTGAATCCTCCCGTCTCAGTCCCGGCGAACGTTCCGTTCTGCAATTGACCGGAGCGATCAATGCTGATCCTTCGATCAGATTGCAGGTTCAGCGTGAAACGTCGATTTTGGCCGCGGAAAGTGTTTCATTTACTGACAAAATCGCGTTTTGGCAGAAAGCCAGCCAGTTCGGCACGACCGTCGACGCCCCTAAAGAAGCCAAACGCATCCGTGAAAATTTGGCTTTGGGCAAACCTTTGAACTCGGGCGATATCCCGACGATCAAACGCAAATCGAAAGCCCTTCTGGAAGACGTCTTTAAATAGCCAGATTCTAAATCGCCTGTCACTTTCATGCGATTTCAGCGCGAGACACCTGCAAAGCGCCTCTTTTTAGCCTATATTCTACATGTACCTTATCGTGCTAATGCGCCGGAATGTTTCTACGCTCGCGTTGTTAGTGGTAAATGAACTGATCTATGAGGAATGCAGAACCAATGACCCACAACAAAAGCGCGCTCCTTGGAGTGGCGGTTATCGCGGCGGCGATTTTTATAGCACCACTCCACGTGGCTCAGGCAAGCGTATTTAATCCCGAATCATTTATGTTAAAAAACGGCATGCAGGTGGTGGTTATCTCCAACCACCGTGCGCCAATTGTGCGTCATATGGTGTGGTACAAAGTCGGTGCCGCCGATGAGCCGCGCGGAAAATCCGGTATTGCTCATTTTTTCGAGCACCTCATGTTTAAAAAAACCAAGACGCTAAAATCTGGAGAGTTTTCCAGGATCGTCGCCCGCAATGGCGGCCGCGACAATGCTTTCACTTCGCATGATTACACAGGCTATCACCAAAGCATCGCTGTCGACCGACTGGAAACCGTGATGAAGTTAGAGGCTGATCGCATGCGGGGATTGATACTGGAAGATGATCAGATCGAGCCGGAACGCCAGGTTGTGCTGGAAGAACGCCGGTCCCGTATTGAAAATTCTCCAGGTGCCAAACTAAGTGAACAAATGAACGCTGCCATGTTCATCAACTATCCTTATCATGATCCAGTCATCGGCTGGGAACATGAGATAAAATCTTTAACCAAGGTAGATCTAAAGAAATTTTATGATCAGTGGTATCGGCCCAACAATGCTGTCTTGGTTGTTGCTGGCGATATAACTGCGGCGCAATTGCGGCCTTTGGCTGAGAAATATTATGGTGCCATCAAGGCCGGCAAGGCGATCAAACGCACCCGCACGACAGAGCCGCCGCACAACGCTGCAATTCGCATCACTTTACGTGATCAACGGGTTCGCCAACCCAGTATCAGACGCCGCTATCTTGCTCCAAGCCTGCAATATGGTGAGCGTAAACATGTTTACCCATTAGAAGTTCTCTCCCAGGTGTTCGGAGGTGGTTCGACCAGCACGCTCTATCGATCCTTGGTCATTAAGCAAAAACTCGCGGTCTCGGCCGGTGCCTTTTACGACGGCGATGGTATGGGTCCATCGAGCTTTGGTTTTTTTGCAAGCCCGCGGCCGGGCGTTTCGATTGAAAAAGTGGAGGCCGCACTCGACACAGAAATTGCCAAACTGATCGAGCTCGGTGTCAGCAAAATGAATGTGGACCGCGCTAAAAACACCATGCAGGCCGAAGCAATTTATGCGCGTGATTCAGTCGGCGGCGGTGCCCGCGTGATTGGTGCCGCACTGGCCTCGGGCCTAACGATTGCAGATGTCGAAGAATGGCCTGAACGCATCAAAGCAGTTACCGCGGAGCAGATCAACGCCGCCGCCAAAGCTGTGTTGATCGAAGAGAATAGTATTACTGGTTTGCTGCTCAACAAGAAAAAGAAAGGGAGTTAATCACATGTTGAAAAAAATGAGCTCTCTGTTTTTCGTCTCCGTGCTTTTGTTCATCGCCCACTCTGCGGCAGCCATTGAGATCAAAGAAGTAACGAGTGCCAAAGGCATTAAAGCCTGGCTGGTAGAGGATCACACCAATCCGATATTGACCGTCGACATCGCCTTTCGGGGCGGCTCGGCGCTGGATCCAGATGGCAAGGAAGGCTTGGCAAATTTGGTGTCTTCCACATTGGATGAAGGGGCTGGCGATATCACAAGCCAAAACTTTCAACAAAAATTGGAAGACCTTGCAATTTCACTTAGCTTTGACTCCCGGCTTGATAGTTTTTCAGGCTCACTCCGCACCTTAAAAAGGAACCAAACAATCGCCTTTGAGCTTTTGCGATTGGCCCTGACGAATCCACGATTTGATTCTGAACCTGTTGAGCGTATCCGCAGCCAAATTATTGCGAACATTCGAAGACAATCTGAGAATCCACGCCGTATCGCTCGGCGCACGCTATTTGCCAAACTTTTTCCGAACCACCCCTATGGGCGACCAAGCAACGGAACGGAGGACAGTGTCAAAGTTATAAAGCGGGTCGATTTGCGGATTTTTGTGCAACAGCGATTGGCGCGCAACAACCTGATCGTCAGCGTCGTCGGCGATATCACCGAGGATGAACTTAAGGTGCAACTCGATCAAACCTTCGGTGAATTGCCTGAAAAAGCCAGCCCGTGGAAAATAGCCGAGGTAACACCGGATGCGACGAAAAAAACCATCGTTGTTGAAAAATCCATTCCGCAAAGCATTATCACTTTTGCGCAACCCGGCATTAAACGGGATCATCCTGATTTCTTTTCAGCCTACGTGATGAATTATGTATTGGGCGGCGGTGGATTTGAATCTCGGCTCTACGAAGAAATACGTGAAAAGCGCGGTCTTGCCTATTCCGCGTACAGCTACCTGGCCCCTCTGAATCACGCCGGGATCATTGTCGGCGGCGCAGGTACGGCCAATGCACGAACCGCAGAAACCGTCAAAGTACTGCGAGACGAGTGGGCCAAAATGAATGCAAAAGGTTTGACCATCCGTGAATTGCAAGACGCCAAAACCTACCTCACGGGATCCTACCCTCTCCGCTTTTCATCGAGTGGACGGATCGCCGGCATGATGACCGGCATCCAGTTAGAAAAATTGGGTCTCGACTATATCGATAAACGCAACGGCTATATCGAAGCTGTGACTTTGAAAGATGTAAACCGCGTCGCCGCCGAGCTACTTGATCCAAATAAGATAACCATGGTCGTGGTTGGTAAGCCAAAAGGTATCACCTCGACACCGTAAATATCTTCATTTCGTTAGAAGAGGTATTTCTGAACGCCGGTATCTTTGCTATTCTGGCTGGGAAATCGCACAGATATCCCACGGACAATAAATAGTGCCTCAAAGTTATTACAAACAAGACGTAAAAGCCTGTCTTTCCAACGTTGTTGGCCAAAATGGCCTGGACGAGGAAAGCTATCGCCAGCACCTTAATACAGCGAACGATTCTCTTGAGACACTCCGCAAGCACTACAAATCAGGCAGTTTACCGCTTCTAGCCTTGCCTGAGAAAACCGATGACCTAGAAGTTGTCGAAGCAATCGCAGAACGCTACAGCGAGAACTTTGACGACGTCATCATTTTGGGTACGGGAGG
>CAJXJM010000140.1 GCA_913054205.1 uncultured Rhodospirillaceae bacterium | reverse complement strand
CTGAACAGCGCGTTGCGTATGACAATCCCTGCATGGTAGCCAGCGATATAGGTAAATTGGTGCCCGCCGGCAACATCTTCGATCGCAAATACTTTTTTGTTGGTGGTGCGAAGGCGCGCGTCAACGTTGATGCCTTGGGCAGTGAACTCAATCCCGGCTTTTTCTAAATCAAGATTGTTTAAATGAGGTCGCCTGCCCGCCACGATGAGCAAATGACTGCCGGAAATAGTTTCGGCTCCCGTTCCTGTTTCAACTTTGACAGCAACTCCTTCCAGCGTTTTTTCCGATCCAACAACCTTCACGCCTTCCAGGAGATCAACACCTTCCTCAACAAGATGGCGGCGCACCACATCTACAGCTTCAGGATCGTCATTGGGTAAAATCGAAGCCATTTCCAATACAGTGACTTTTGCGCCTAATTGCCGATGGGCCTCGGCCATTTCAATGCCGATTGGCCCGCCGCCAACAACAATTAAATGATCAGGTATATCCGTCTGGGTAAAAATAGTTTCATTGGTGAAATGGGGCGTGTCAGAGAGCCCCGGTATGGGTGGCACCAACGGCCCGGACCCTGTCGCAATCACAAACCGTCGGGCCCGGATGCGCTGGTTATCCACTGTGACCTCACGGCGACCTGAAAACCTGCCTTCGCCCAATATAACCTTGACGCCGTAATCTTCGAACCGTTCAACAGAATCATGCGGGGCTATTGCATCTATCGCGCTTTGAACGTGGTCGAACACGCTTTTCCCATCAATTGCCAGAGCGCCAGCGTTGACGCCAAATCGGCCAGCACCGCGCGCCGTTTGAGCAGCATGTGCGGCAGCGAGAAGGGCTTTCGACGGCACACAGCCGTAATTGAGGCAATCGCCACCCATCTTGTCACGCTCAATCAGAACCGTATCAATACCGAGCTGAGCAGCGACCGCGGCAACCACCAGGCCACCGGAGCCAGCGCCAATTATGCAGATGTCAGTTTTCAGAATTGCTCCAGCCATCGATTATTAGGTTTTTTTATATTTCCGATATATCACCGGAATGAGCGCCAAAAAAGCCAAGCCAATTAGGGGGAATAGAATTTCCGGGCTCCAGATGGCGGCAATGTCCGGCATGCCACCCTGGTCAATGATATGACCCAGCCCACTGCCAAGGCTCGCATAAACAAACGTGCCGGGCATAATACCGATAAAAGTGGAAATAACGAAGGTCCGAATCGGTACGCTCAAAAAGGCCGGCACTAAATTCACCAGCCAAAACGGAAAAAGCGGGACAAAGCGCAACACCAATAAATAACAAAAGGCATTTTCTTTAAAACCTGCTTCCATTTTCTGGATTGTCGCGCCGCATTTTGCATGGAAAAAATCAGCAAAAGCATAGCGCGCTGCCAGAAATACAATAGTCGCGCCAAGCGTTGCCCCAAATAGCACCAACAACCCGCCTTTAATCGTGCCGAACATAAACCCGCCGGCAATCGTCATCCAAATTGCGCCCGGTATACTGATCGCGGTTGCGAGACCATAGGCGAGAACATAAGCAAAAGTGGAAACCGTATAATTTTCCTGTTTCCAATTCATGATAGACGTACGGTTATCTTGCAGAGATTCGAACGTCAAAAAGTGATGGAGGTCCATATAAAAGGCCGTTATTAATCCAATCAAAAGCACCACCACTGGCAACACCCGCCACAGCGATAATGTATTTTGGTCTTTAGACTGATAAGCGTCAGTGGTTTCTCGGGAAGGGCTTTGTGTCATCTAAACCTATTATTCAATTTTAGTTTTCACTTTGGAGTGCCAATCGGCATTTTGAGGACACCCGTTACAGTATATATGTTCTCTCGGACTTAATTAGGCAAAGAAGCCGGATACTGCTAGTCACCATTGCGTGACTAAAAATTGAACGCCAGCAAACTTTATGAGATTATTTTTCCGGGTATCGTTGACTTATCGAGCCCAAGAACGTATACACCGGGCCTTGCTTTTACCGGTTCCCTGAACCCACGCTTTCACTTGAGCGTTTTAAGGACCGTAGAGAAAATTTTTTCGGAGAAGTTTAGTGAAACGCACTTTCCAACCGAGCAACCTTGTGCGCAAACGTCGTCATGGCTTCCGCTCCCGTATGGCTACTGCTAACGGTCGTCGGATTTTGGCCAGACGCCGTGCAAAAGGTCGCAAAAGCCTGTCCGCTTAACCGCCCGGTTTTGTGACGGTCCGGTGGTGGCCTACCAGATAGAAAAACTGAAAGAACGCCCGGAGTTTCTTCGGGTGGCTTCTGCGCGCGTGAAACACGTGATGCCGGGCCTGATTCTACAGATGCGCGAGCATAGCCAGCAGGAACGTTCGCCTGACGCTTCAGATAGAAAAATTAAAGCTCTGCGCCTAGGGTTTACGGTCAGCAAGAAAGTTGGCAATGCCGTGGAGCGCAATCGTGTCAAACGACGCTTGAGAGCGGCTGCAGAGGTTATTTTGCCCATTCATGCGCGTCCGTACCGCGATTTTGTCATTATTGGTCGCCAAAATGCGCTAAAATGTCCCTTCGCGGCGCTGGTCTCCGATCTGGAGACCGCGCTTAAGAAACTTAACGCCTATGAGGATGCCTCATGACGATAATCTCAACGTTCTTTCGGGGGTTCATTCGGGGCTTATTTCTGTTTCTTATCCGAGCCTATCAGTGGCTAATTTCGCCAATTCTGCCCGGATCCTGTCGGCATTTGCCAACCTGTTCGGAATATGGTGTTGAAGCGATACAAATTCATGGTCCGTTTTATGGATTCTGGCTGACTTTGAAACGCGTTTTGCGCTGCAATCCTTGGGGCAGTAGCGGCTATGATCCAGTACCCCAAAAACAAACCTCGAAAAAGGCTCCACAAATAACCGAAAAGTCGGTTGCAGAAGAGCCTCCGCACGAATATATAGAGCGCGCAAATCCGTCACAGGACTCACATTCGCACAAATCTTTCGCAAAAATTGCGTCGGAACCGCCGTTAAAGAGATAAAGTCAGGAAAACAAAAAATATGGAACAAAAGAACCTGCTTCTCGCTATCGTGCTGTCGGCCATTATCATGGTCGGTTTTCAGTGGTATAGCGCGAGCCAACGGCCGCCAGAAGTCGTTCAAACTGCTGAGCAGAAAAAAGCGGCTGAAATCAAACCCGGCACGCCGACAGCACCGAGCATGCCTGCGGCCTCTTCAAATGGCGCACCTTCTATCGCAGTACCGGGCGCGCCCGGCATGGCCGTTCCCGTTCCAGGTCAAGGCGTCAGTTCAGCTGCTTTAAGCGAAGAGAATTATAAAAAAGTATTGGCGGCAACCCCACGTTTGAAAATCGAATCGCCGCGCGTGAGAGGCTCTATCTCTTTAACCGGCGCACGCATTGATGATTTAATTTTGAGCGACTACCGGGAAACCATCGATGAAGACAGTAAAAACATTTCCCTGCTTTTGCCGTTTGGCAGTGCCAGGCCTTATTACGCAGATTTTGGTTGGGTTTCAGCAGATACAAAAGTGCCCGATGCGACGACCGTCTGGACGTCTAACCAACAAACTCTGACCCCAGAAAATCCCGTTACGCTTTCCTGGAAAAACCCTGATGGCATTACCTTCTTCCAGGAAATTTCTCTTGATGCCAATTACATGTTTACAATCAAGCAGCGGGTTCATAACAGTGGCAGTAAATCAGCAACAGTTTTCCCTTTTGGCCGCATATCTAGAACCGGCACGCCGGAAATCACTGATTTCTACATCCTCCACGAAGGCCTCTTAGGTGTCTTCGAAGGCGTTTTGAAAGAAATTGATTACGACGAGATCCAAGAAGATAAGCTCATTCAAAACAAATCCAAAGGCGGTTGGATCGGCATCACCGATAAATACTGGCTGACGGCCTTAATTCCCGATCAAAATACCTCGGCGGACAATCGTTTCTCAGACCAAATTCAAAAAAATCTCGATAATTATCAGGTTGATTTCCGCAGCGATGCTCAGGTGATTAGACCCGGTGCAATAGCGGAGACCAGCAGCCGATTTTTTGCCGGAGCTAAAGAAGCTCAGCTGATCATCGATTATCGCGATCAGTTAAACATCACGCGCTTTGATCTGGCGATCGATTGGGGTTGGTTTGAATTTCTGACCAAGCCGATCTTTTTTGCCCTCATATACTTCACGGGTTTCCTCGGTAACATGGGTCTCGCGATCTTGTTGCTGACGGTTCTCATCAAGCTCGCTTTCTTCCCTCTCGCCAATAAATCCTATCGGGCAATGAGCAAAATGAAATTGCTTCAGCCCGAAATGGTCAAATTGCGCGAACGCTTTAAAGATGACCGCGCCCGGATGAACCAAGAAGTGATGGCGATGTACAAGCGAGAGAAAGCAAATCCGGCGTCGGGCTGCCTGCCCATATTACCTCAAATTCCTGTGTTCTTTGCGCTTTATAAGGTCGTGTTCGTGACCATCGAACTTCGTCATGCACCGTTTTATGGCTGGATTCATGATTTGTCGGCAGCCGATCCTATGACACCGCTCAACCTGTTTGGTTTGATCAATTGGTCACCGCCGGAGATTTTGGCAATCGGTATTTGGCCGATTATTATGGGCGTTACCATGTTCATTCAGCAAAAGCTGAACCCGCCGCCGCCAGACCCGATGCAGGCTAAGATTTTCATGTTCCTGCCAATTATGTTCACCTTCATGCTGGCGCGTTTCCCAGCCGGATTGGTGATCTATTGGGCCTGGAACAATGCGCTTTCCGTCTTGCAGCAATACTTCATTATGCGGAAAGCCGGCGTGCCAATCGGTAACCCTAAGAAAACTTAACATCAGGCTGCCAACCCCTTTAGGAACTCCGCATGGAGATCGACCAAAACGAAATGGAAACAGGTCGGCTGTTATTCGCGCAGAATTGTGAGTTTTTAATCAGCGCGGCGGCCTTTGATCAATTACCGGACAGCGACCTGCCTGAGATCGCTTTCGCCGGGCGCTCCAATGTCGGCAAATCGAGCCTTTTGAACGCCCTGACCGGTCGTAAAAACCTGGCCCGTACATCTAACACACCGGGCCGCACTCAGCAGGTGAACTTCTTTGACCTCGGCGGTCGGATGATGCTGACCGATCTACCAGGATATGGCTATGCCAGAGCTTCTAAATCGGTTGTTGATCAATGGACCAGGCTGATCAAAAGTTATCTGCGAGGCCGCGTTCAATTGCGCCGGGTTTGTTTGCTGATCGATTCCCGGCACGGCCTTAAATCAACGGATCGAGAAGCGATGGATTTGATGGATGAGGCCGCCGTAGCCTACCAAATCATCCTCACCAAATGCGACAAAATCAAACCTGCTGAGCTCGAAAATCTGCTGGCAAAAACCAACACTGAAATTTCTAAGCACGTCGCCGCCCACCCCGAGATTTTGGTGACCAGTTCTTTTAGATCCAAAGGGATCGAAGAAATGCGCGCTGCCCTTGCAACTCTTGCAAATTCGACGTCTAAATAATTCTACATAAAATAATTGGCGGTTTTCAATTAGTTAGGCTAAAGTCCGGCCCGAACAAAACCGCCCATATACCTTTTTAGATCAAAGAACAAAACCATGAGTAAAGCTGACGATGAATTAAAGGAAAAATCTCTCGCCCAGGCAGCTGTGCTTGGCGAGGCGCTGCCCTATATGCGGCGGCATGCGGGAGAGACTTTCGTGATTAAATATGGTGGCCATGCGATGGGGGATAAAACTCTCGCAAGCCAATTTGCAAATGACATCGTCCTGCTCGAGCATGTTGGTATTAATCCGATTGTCGTGCATGGCGGCGGACCGCAAATTGCAGAAATGCTGGATCGTTTGAAAATTCAATCCTCTTTTATCGATGGACTTAGGGTTACCGATGCCGCCACTGTTGAAGTTGTCGAAATGGTTTTGGCAGGCTCCATCAACAAACAAATCGCGGCGTCTATCAATGATGCCGGCGGTTTTGCAGTGGGCCTTTCCGGTAAAGATGGAAATCTAATCAGAGCCACCAAAGTTCGGCGCACCCAGCGCGATCCAGATTCCAATATCGAGAAAATTCTCGATCTTGGGTTTGTTGGCGAGCCTAAAACCATCACCACTCATGTGCTCGATGTTTTCAAAGAGACGGACATGATCCCGGTGATCGCACCCATTGGGTCTGGCGATAAAGGCGAAACCTTTAACATAAACGCCGATACGGCCGCCGGCGCGATAGCTGCAGCAATGACGGCAAAACGGCTGTTATTACTCACCGATGTCGCCGGAGTCTTGGATGCTGATGGCAAGTTGATCCAGAAAATGGATGCAAAACAAGCGCGTCAAATGATCGAAGATGGCACCATACAAGGCGGCATGATTCCTAAAGTAGAAACCTGCCTCAATGCGGTTGAGGATGGTGTTGATGCGGCTGTTATCATTGATGGCCGGGTGCCACATTCGCTACTACTGGAACTGTTTACCGAGCACGGCGCCGGAACTCTCATCGAAGCCGATTAGCTCACAGTTCATTTGTTGAATTAAAAATCTTCGAAGGCAAAACCACCTTTGCCTTGGCGTTTGACTTTGTACATCGCTTCATCGGCCCGATGGAGCAAGTGATCGATATCTTCCTCGCTGTCCGAGGCGTACATCGAAACTCCGATTGATAGTCCGAGCGGGTGATCCATATCGCCAGAATGCTTTTTGAAAATTTGACTGTCTTCAATCATCGCCGCAGCGCGTTGCTCGGCGCTTTCGGTATCGATACCATCCAGCCACATCGCAAATTCATCGCCGCCGACTCGCGCCCGTTTAAACTTAACCGGATGGTCGCATTTTCGATGCGTCCTCTTTTTTTGGCAATAT
>CAJXJM010000139.1 GCA_913054205.1 uncultured Rhodospirillaceae bacterium | reverse complement strand
ACGTGTTAGGACCTTTTCTCGACGCGCATTTTTAACTTTATGCGTCAGTTTTTTGACTCTCAATGGACCGGAGCCATGACTTACATCATTAGGAACCCGATTCCCAAGCGAATTATGGCCTGTTACCCGATTTTTTTTTGCGGAAATCTGACAGGAGATAAGAAATCCGGGCATTTTTATGCGCGCTTAATCTCGTGTAGAATACTGCCATGAGCAAAACAAAATTCGTAATTCTAGGAGTAGCTGTTCTCGTTGTTCTGATTTTCACCTTTAAGATTGAAGTGATAGAGGTGCGATTGGATGAGGCAGGATACACTTATATTGGCTCCGTTCTGACCGGCATGCTTCGGGTAAATACCGATAACGGAGATACCGCACCTTGCGTAATGGCAGAAGAAAAGAAGCTTTATTGCTTATCCTGGAAAGAATGATTTAAGCCGCCAATGGTTTAAAAGACCTCACACCGGTTCCTTCTTCGGCGCGTTCTAAACTATAGGCATTAAAATCTGCGAGCGCCGGCGGAATCTCGAATTCACTAATGCCTTTGATATAACTGGGCTTAGCTTAGAAGCGCTTATACCAGGCATTTAAATTTGGATGGATATCCAGCGGGTAGTGCAGAAGATCCAAGCGCCTGACGTTGGGTATCCAAGCTATGTCCGCAAGCGTGAACATGTTGTCGACCAGCCAGTCTTTACCGTCTAGCGCTTCGTTCAGACGCACAAATGATCATGCTGGAGAATGAGTTCAGCCTCAATCTCATCCTTTGGAATACCGTTCTCAGAACTCCAGACGCGCATAAAATCGACGAGTTCATTGCTGTTGTGTTTTTGTTCAAACACGTCGAAGACCTCGGGCGGCATGGCGTTTTGCTTAAACAAAAACTCATGCGTCAGTGTTTTGATCGAATGCTGTGCGCCGTCTGCCAGCTTCATCCAATTATGCATCTCTCCGAGGTTGGCAGCTGATGACGGGCGGAGCGGCGGTTCGGGATAAGTTGTATCCAGGTAATCGATAATATCGATGGACTCGATAATTACCTGGCCGTCATGGACAAGCGCTGGGACCAAGCCATTTGGATGGATCGATTGATACTCCGGCGTAGCATGCTCCATTTTTTCCAAATCGATTTCGTGGCTAACCCAATCGACATTCCCAAAAACGAACATGCAACGCCTGAGTACCAGGCCATCCATCCCAAAGGGTTGGTGCCTGCGTTTGTTGATAATGGTACGCTGGTGATCGAGTCGTGTGACATCATTGATTATATTGATCAGAAGTATACCTCTCCTCCGCTACGGCCTTCTGATCCCGCCACTGACTCCAAGATGGGTGAGATGTTGGCGGCTGCCGACAAAGCTCAAACGGACTTGAAGCTTCTTTCGCACGAGTTTCTCTTTCGGCCGCGCAAGCCAATGTCAGAAGATGAAGTCGAAAATTTTGCCGATCTTCATAACAATCAAACCTTAGTCGAATTTGTCAAAGAATGGCAAAGCAGCGACCAATTTCCAAAAGAAAAGCTCGATGCCGCGGTTAGTCGAACGGATGCAGATTTCAAAATACTAGACGCTGCAGTAAAGGATCAGGATTGGCTAATGGGGGCCGACATGACGCTTGCCGATATAGCCTGGATGCCCAATGTCCATCGCATGATGCTAATGGATTGGCCGCTTGATCGGTATCCTAATCTCAGCCGGTGGTTCGACCGTGTTAAAGCGCGTCCGAGTTATCAAAAAGCCTTAGTTGAATGGCAGCCAGAAGGCCTGGAGGAAAGGTTTTCAAATTATGTCGAAGATCGTAAGGAAACCTCCGGCGTGCATGTAACTGCATTCGGCACGCTTGCCGCCTAAGATAGTTTCTCGAGAAAGTCTGAAACTGTTTTTGAAACCGTTTGATGAGCTGATATAATGTCTTCAATGACAATGACTCCTTTGCAAAGAAAGGCGATTACGCCTGCATCATTGTCAGCTATTCCGGAAACGGGCATTGGTCCTTATTACCTCTAGTGACACGTTGATGTTTCTTATTCAGCTACATGGGAATTTTCTCGACAAAAAGCAAAAATCACAGGGACGATTTATTGAAAAACAAAAAAGTTCTTTGAAATTGACGTTTAAATGTAGAAACATAGGGTTTGGATGCTCATCGTAACGTAGAAGGTAGCTTTAAAAATGACCAATTCCGTTCAGGCCACACTAAAATTTGCCGTTGATACTGGCGTAAAACCGGCAACCTACCCGAAACTGCCGATGGATGATCCAAAGCGGGACACCGGCAAATTTGAAAAACGCGTTTTAGAGTTGGTTAATGGACGCGATATAGGCGAGGAATTGAGCCTCGATAAACATGGTTTTTTGATCACCGACCATATCTCAAGTGTTACAGATTTCTTTGACGAAGACGCTATAGAATCTACCTATTATGATGAATGTATTGCCTTGGTTAAAGATTTTACCGGCGCTGAGCGGGTTGAAGTTTTCGATCACACCTACCGGGTTCAGGATCTGGCGAAGCGCGAAAAACTAAAAGTCGGCGCGCCTGTTTTAAATGTTCATAATGATTACACAGATTGGTCGGCGCCCAAACGTGTGCGCGACACGCAACCCGATGAGGCGGATGAGCTGCTCAAAAATCGATTTGTAATGATAAATGTCTGGCGGCCCCTAATAGAGCCTGTGCTTACTGATCCCTTGGTTTTGTGTGATGCCAGCACGATGACGGAGAACGACCTAATCGCCTCAGATCACATTTATCCGGACCGGCGCGGCGAAACCTATCGTGTTGCCTATAGCGAAAGCCAAAAGTGGATGTATTTCCCTGAAATGAACAAATCCGAGGCCGTATTAATCAAATGTTTTGATACGGAAACGGATGGCCGGGCGCGCTTGTCTGCCCATGGCGCTGCAAAATTAATTGATGAGCCACAGGATTTTATCCCCCGTGAAAGTATTGAAGTTCGGACGATTGCCTTTTTTGAGCCGCAATAATTTTTATTGAGTATTATAGTATTTTTTTTAGCGTTTGGTCCTACCTTTATTGGGGGGATACAGAGGAGCCAGCAAAAAAATGTGGATGAGATTATTCAGCAGTTTTTTAGCCATCTTTCTTTTTTCCAACTTGTATGTACCTTCAGCCAATGCGCAGAAGGCGAAGCCAGTTCTGACTATGTATGGTGCCGAAATACCCGGATATATGATGGATTCTATCACGCGACCGGGCATCCTGATTGAACTGATCCAAAAAGTCAGTGAGTTGTCAGGCTATCAAATCAATTTTCGCTTGGTGCCATGGCCTCGGGCAATGAAAGAGGCGAGCAAATCACCCAACGCGGTCATTCCTGGATTGTCGCGCTTACCGGATAGAGAGCCTAATTACACCTGGATTGAACCAATTATGGGAGCAAAGAGCGCCTTTGTTTCGCTCAAAAAGGAAATCAATAGTTTTGCCGAAGGCAGAAAACTCACATCCGTTGGCGCCTGGTGTGGGACGTCTCACGAGCAGGAATTGAAGGAGAATAATTTCGAGAATATTCTTTCTTTTAACAATATAAAAAAGTCCATCAAAATGATTGAAATGGGACGGGTCGCTGCATGGTATGGTGACGTGAACGAAATTCTCACCCGATGGAATAAAAACGCGGCGGATACTTCCTTGCGCCTCAAGTTTGGCAAAGTTTTAAATGTTGAGCACATTTGGTTGGCTGGTGGCAAATTGATGCCCAAAAATATCGCTAAAGATCTCCAGGACGCTCTAAAAAAAGCAGTTAAAAGTGGCTTTAGAGACGAGATGCCACTCAAATATTTTGGCTATGTGGTGAAGTAACTTAAAATCCAAAAATCATAAGAAATTGTGCTGGATGCCTTGCATCGGCTGAAACAATCTGCATAACAATAGGGAATAATAACGGAGACTAAAAATGAATAAAATAATTGCTGCTGGGTATGTTTTAGCCGCTTCTTTAATTGCATCCCCAACATCGGCCCATCCGGGCATTCACGGCGAAGAAAGTTTTGTTGCTGGAATGACGCATCAATTTACCCAAGCCGATCATCTCAACACATTTTTGGTTGCTGCATTTGGTGTTCTGCTAACCGGTGTGGTCCTGCTGGTGCAACGAAAAGGCGCCAAAGCCAAAAAGTAATTTCGACGACGAACGTTAATTTCATATGTTCAAAATGAGCTCGCCCTTTGGCGGGCTTTTTTTTGGGCTTTATTTATGAGCCAAACCACACCAATCCATTCCCCGATGCCTGTTAAAGTACTTAATATGATACGTAATAATACTTATAATATTTGCTCGTATAAATCGAAGTAAACCATAAATTATCTCCGATAATTATATAATTAGATTCAAATTGTATCAATATTCGTGAATATGGTTGTATTCGACCTCTTGAGCCCCAACCTTTTAGAAAGCCCCGAAACGTAATCCCGATATAAGGGATATTGCAAATACTTAATATTATAACAAAACGATGATGAACCTCTGAATGCGCGTTTTATGCCCATCAGAGTGTTTTATCGACCAATAAACTTTGCTTTTTAAAGGACACGAAACAATGAAATTTTCAAATTTAAAAACCAAACCAAAAATCCTAATCGGTATTTGTTCACCCCTAGTTCTCCTATTAATTTTGGGTGCTATTAGTATTTTTAACATCAGTTCAATTGTTAATACCAACGAGCGCGTCGAACATACGCAAAATGTTCTTGGCAAAGCCGCTGATATTATTGGCTCGGCTGTTGACATGGAAACTGGTATGCGCGGCTACTTGCTGGCCGGCAAAGAAGGTTTTCTTGATCCTTACAAAGGCGGCGAAAAAGCGACCTACGAACGGATTAAAGAACTTCAAGAAATCGTTAGTGACAATCCCAAGCAGGTTGCACGTTTAGGCGAAGTCGAAAAAGTTCTTCGCGAATGGCAGTCTCAGGTGACCGAACCCACAATTGGACTGCGCCGGAAAATCGGTGATGCGGCAACCATGAACGATATGGCCAAACTTGTTGGTGAAGCTCGTGGTAAAAAATTCTTTGATAAATTTCGCGGACAAATTAGCACTTTTATCGAGCGTGAAGCGTCTCTTCTTAAAAAACGCCGGGCTACATTTCAAGAAGCTCAGAATAGTTCCAAAAAGCACTTTAAACTGGTGGTTGATACGGTTGGGTGGGTAGATCACACCCATGAAGTATTAGCTCAGGCGGCGCGCATTCTTGCCAATGCTGTTGATATGGAAACCGGCATGCGCGGCTTTTTATTGGCGGGTAAAGAGGAATTTCTTGATCCTTATAAAACTGGTCAAAAAGCTTTCTTTACTGAGATGGCAAAATTGCAACAAACGGTGAGCGATAACCCACCGCAAGTTGTCCGCCTTAAAAAGGCCGAGCAACTTATCAAAGACTGGAATACCCAGGTCACAGACCCAGCAATCGTTTTGCGCCGCAAGGTTCGTGATGGTCAGGGCAGTCTCAAAGATATTGAATCTTTAGTGGCTCAAGCAAAAGGTAAAAAATTCTTTGATGCCTTCCGCGGAATTATTGCCGAATTTTCTAAAATCGAAGCTGACTTGATGGGCAAGCGCCAAAAGGAAATGATAACTGCGGAAAAACAGGTGAATGAAGATCTGGAGATTATGAAAAAGAACGAAGGCTGGGTAACTCATACTTATGAAGTTATTGAGCATGCCAATGATGTCCTGGCTTCGGCTGTCGACATGGAAACCGGTATGCGCGGCTATTTGTTGGCGGGTCCCGGACTCGAAAATAAAGACGAGATCGGCGACATGGCTCAGGCTGTTCGGGTCTTCAAAGAAAACGCGATTGAAAATAAAAAATTGGCTGAAGAAACTGAAAAGCAACGTGAACTTCAGGTCAAACGCGAAGAAGAAGACCGCGCTGCAGAAGCACAACGCGTGGAAGACGAACGCGACCGCGAAAAAGCTGAGCAAGAAGCTGAAGCAGAACGTCAACGTGTTGAATCAGAAGCTGAAGCTCAAAAAGCTGAAGCTGAGCGCAAAGCTGAGCGTCAGAAGGCTGCGGAACAGGAAGAATCTGCCCGCAAAGAAGCCGAACGTGCTACGAAGATCGATGAGCTAACACAAAACTTTGAACAGGGAATTACCCGCGTTCTTGGATCTGTTGGCACTGCAGTTGGCGAATTGGGTCAGACTTCAACGACCCTAAGCTCTACAGCTGATGAAACAAATCAGCAGGCAACAGCGGTTGCAACGGCGGCTGAACACCGGCCTTCGTCGCCATCTATCTCTGGCGCTGGGGTCACTATAATTGGAAGATTTGTCTCGGTTATGCGGCAGTTGCATGGACATTCATTTATGGTTTTTACGATCAGGTGATGCACCTGTTCTTCTATCAATCAATGCTCTTCGATTAATGTAATAAAGGTTCCTGGAACCTTTATTACAATGTTAACTTTTAAATGCCGGCATAATTTCTTTGGAGATAATGCGGAGCGTTTCGACGTTATCGGGTAACAAGAATAGAATATGCTCGAAGCCCATCTCTTTGAGGGTTTGAATACGCTCGATGATCATGTCAGGTGTGCCGAGCAAGGCAGCATCGTCGATGGCGAGGTCGGGATTGGCATAACTGTCAGGCTGGTCTGGTATTTTTCTCTCAAGGCCGGGCAGGGCGCCGAACTTATCGAACATGCGGGCGACGCGTTCCTCGCGGATTGCCATCGCTTCTTTCAATCCTTCCTTAGAAAGTGCGATGTTGACACCGCGAGCCAGCGCCACTTCCACCGGATCAAATCTCCTTCCGATGCTATCACAGCCATCTCGCCACGCCTTTAGTCGTTCCTCGGTACGGGCAAAAGAGGCAAATTGATCG
>CAJXJM010000138.1 GCA_913054205.1 uncultured Rhodospirillaceae bacterium | reverse complement strand
AGAAAGCCTGCGATCTATCCATGTCGATCACCTCACAGGTCATATGCGACATAAGGCGAGGTTTTAGGATCGATGTTCGCTTGTCGGCGTCCCCATCCGAGAAAGATGCGAGAGCATGTTTGGTGGCACATTCATTTTCAAAATAATGAGAATATCCGCCTGTTGGATTTTCAAGAATTTCCCAGTAATTGCCGTCCTGATCGTATAGAATGAAGGATAGACCGTCCTCACCTTCGATTAGCTCGCCAACATTTTGAATGTTAAAATTGTCTTGGTGTTCCAGAGAAAGCTCTCGGGCGTCTTTAACATTATCGGCACTCGCCATATCAAATCCAAAATGGGCATTCTCAAGCCACGGACGGGCTGCTTTTGCCAGGCCTTTTTCGCCAAGGGTCACACCGACAATTGCCGTGTTGCTGCCAAGGCGTGCGACGAGAGTTCGAGGGCTGGTTTTAAGGACATCAAGGCCCAGAAAGTCACGGTAGAACCGGACAGACTCCTCAACGTCTTTGAGCGTTGCATGGCCATGCGACAAAAATGGCAGTTCGATTAGGGGTTTCAATTTAGTGTTCCTTCTCGATTTGAATTAGTTATCAAGCCACATCTCATGAAGATGGCTCATCTTATAAACGGGCATTTTCGGACCTTTTACATATTTCTTAGAAATCGAATAAAACGTGTTGTGATAGCGCAGCAAAAACGGCTGATGTTTGATCACTGTCGTTACATAGTTACAAAACGCTGCTTGGCGTTTCGCTTGGTTCTTGAATGGTGGATAGGTCGCTTCAAGCGCTTTGTCGACTTCGGGATGGCTGAACTTGAAGAAATTGCCACCACTTTTGGAGTGCAGGTTCTGTGCTTGGAACCCAGGATCAACCGCCCCGCCGATACCTAGAAAGAAAGATTGAAAGCCACCGCGCAATAGCGGCAACACCCAGGAGGCTCCCGGCGGGCGTGGATCAATCTCGACTTGGATACCGACCCGCTTCCAAAAAGACTGATACACTTGAGCCCCTGTCAAAAAGACCGGGAAGGTCAAAACGGCGAGTTTGAACTTCACCGGCTTGCCGTAATCTTTGAGTAACGCTTTGGCTTTCGCGGGATCGTATTCAGGATAGCTTGTTTTGCCGCCACAATACCATTTGGACTTTGGGCCAAACCAGTCTGTCGCCAAAATACCACCGACGCCTCCCAATGCAGCCTGTACTTCAACTTTGCGATCGACGGCATGGGCGAGAGCTTTGCGCACCCGAATATCGTTTAAAGGTGGCTTCGAAGTGTCCAACGCAACGATGCCTGAGCCTTGGTCGACTTGGCCAAAAACTTCAATGTTTGGATCCTTCTCCGCCAATTTTGCAATTTTTCCGGAGTTTGTGATGTAGAGATCAAGATTGCCAGCCTTGAGGCCATTGAGGCGTGCCTCTTCGCGCGATATCAGCGGCATGACGATCTTATCGAGATATTGTTTTTCCGGATGGCGATAATTGGGATTTCGAACCAGGGTCAAAGACACGCCCTGATCCCAACTGTCGAGCATATAAGGACCTGTGCCAACAGGCAACTTACTGACAAAAGCTCGCATGTTCTTGGCATGCTTCGGTGCATTAACCCAGAAAAACTGAAAAGGACCTGTCAGCGCTGCTTTAAAACCGGTATGCGATCGCGACATCCGAAATTCAACCGTATAATCGTCAATTGCGACAACATCTTGCAGCGGGCCGATTTGGCCTTTGATAAAATTAACCATGGTGGCTTTCATCGCGCGCTTGAAATGATCGCTATATGCTTGGGCTGTAAACGGTTCACCATTGGAAAATTTAACGCCCCTCCGCAATGTCACCGTAAAAGTTTTCTGATCAGGTGAAATTTTAAGGGACGTTCCCAGTTTAGGAATGATCTTCCCATCCTTATCGAGACCGAATAAATCCTCATAGATGGCACGTTGGACGTTGAGTTTGGTGGGAAACACCGTCGGATTGGTGGCGGTATCAAAGCCGTTGAACGTCCGGTTCATGGCGACTCGTAAAGTGCCGCCGCGCTTTTGCGCCAATGCGTCGGTAGCGACTGTTGAGAAAGCCAACGCCGTAACAGCAATCAAATGAAAAGATCGCCTCATAAACCCACCCTGATAATATTTATATACGATATTGATTGAATTGTATGACGATTTATATCATACTGTCTACAGAAAAAATGAGGCAATAGGGCCCAATTTCATGGTTACGCGCGCAAATAACATTCGAGACGTGTTGGAAAATGAAATCATTTCCGGTGTGCGGCAACCCGGGGATCGCCTCGATGAGCCCCAGCTTACTCGGCGCTTTGGTGCCTCTCGAACACCGGTGCGCGAAGCCTTGGTTGAATTGGCAAGTGCTGGCTTGGTCGAAATGCAGCCGCATCGAAGTGCCGTTGTCGCTGAAATCAGTGTTCAACACCTTATCCAAATGTATGAAGTACTGGCCGAACTCGAAGGGTTAAGCGCAAGGCTAGCAGCGCGCCGCATGACCGAACAGGAACGCGCGAATTTTGAAACCTTGCATGCAAAGATCGGAAAACTTATCAGCAAAGGGAATCGCGACGCCTTCCCGGCGCTCAACAAAAAATTTCACGAGATGATCCATCACGCTGCGCATAACGAAATTTTGGAAGCTCAAATTGATGGCCTCAATAAACGTCTCGCCCCCTATCGCCGTATTTTTCACGATGAGCCACATGATCTCAGTATTCCTTATGCTGAGCACCAAAATGTCGTCGCGGCCATTCAAAATCGCGACGAAGAATTGGCGGACATAATTTTTAAAGACCACACGGCGCTACGTGCTGATAGAATAACCGATTTCATAGCGGCATTTGACCGTAGCTTTGAAAAACGCAGCGCCTAAAAACTTGTTGGGAGACATCAATGTCTGAAGACGTGCAGATTAACTGGGGCAAGGTTAAAAATATATTTGAAAGCGTCACTAAACGCATGGGACAGAACCCCGATCGTCCTGCGATCGGCGCGCCAAAAGCCAAGGTGCGTGTTATCAAAGAGCGTTTGTTTGAAGCCACGGCTGAAGGTCACACCTTTCAAATTGACGAACCTGTTGAGCGCGGCGGCGGCGGTCTTGCGCCTTCACCGATGGCATACTTTACGGCCGGCGCAGCAGCTTGCCTGACCAGCCATATAACACAAAGCGCAGGGTTTTTAGATATCCACTACAATAGCCTTGAAGTCGAGGCGACCGTGCTTTGGGACAATCGGCGCAAGTTTGGTATTGCCGATTTAGAGCAAGCCTCGCTTGGCATAATTTTCAATATCGATATGCAATCTGATGCGCCAAAGGAAAAATTGATCGAGTTGCTCAAACATGCAGAAGACGGCTGCTACGCTTCCGACGTAATTCGCAACAAGACCCCTATCCGCGCCCATTTAATCGTCAATGAAGAGGAAGCCTATGTGCACAAAAATGGCGCCGAGATTCCGGACGTCCCGGCGGGCCCGGCATTTGGCGACAATCCAACCGGAATGAGCAAAGAAGCCATTGCGGCCAATAAACAAGCCGAGAAACAAAGTGGCAAACCACCCGGAGCCGGAGAATAGGATAATGCCTGATCTCGAATTTGGTGAGCATTTGAAAGTTAAAGAAAATGCGATGCCTGCGATTGCGCAAATACGCGATCATTTAGAGGATGGCGTCATTGCCATTGTTAAACATCCGCCCGATTCTTGCTGCCAAATCGGATTTAACGCTGTGCCGGTTGCCCGCTCAAAACTGCCCGATCAAGGCTTTCATAAAATTGGCATGATTGAGGATATCGAAGTAACGGTTGAGATCGGGTTATTGCCGTCCATTGAGACAGATATCCTTTTGGGATTTGACCAAGAAGCCGGTTATCTCGTCGCCTATGTTAATCAATGACGCATCAGAAGAATTAACGGGGAAATATGTTATGCGTTTATCGCCAATTTTTATAAGCTTTTCAGTGGCCGCACTTTTTTCTGTCTCAACGCCTGTGCAGGCTAAAGATCCAGAACTACCTCCTCTTGCCAAAATGCGGGATGCCAACAACAACAACCGAATTGAACGCAGTGAAGCCGCCGGTCCCTTGGTCGGGAATTTTGACACAATGGATTGCGATAAATCCAGCAGTTTAGACGCCAAAGAAATCCTTGGTTTCTTTCAAGGGGTCGATTGCCCGAGTACCGATCCTCGTAAAAAATCGGCCGGTCCGCCTCGCGCCGCAAACGAGCTTCTCTTCAATTTGTACTTGCCGCGCACAACTTCGATGTTCACCAAGATTGTTAAGCCATGGTCAGAAGCAATACTTAAAGCGACCCACGGAACGATCAAAATTAAGTTTACTTCGTCTTCATTGGCACCGATTAACCGCCAGCTCAGAATGGTCTCAACGGGAGTTGCGGATGCCGGCATGGGCATTCACCATTTTACCCGGCGGAAAACCGTTACCGCACGCGTTTCCGAGCTGCCTTTCTCCGCCCGATCTGCCCGCGCCGCTTCTATCGCCGCATGGCGCACGGTTCAGAAATTTGGCAAAGCGTCAGAATATAAAGGCGTCAAACTTGTCGGGCTCGTCAGCCCGCCGCCAACGCTCATTTTTAATTCAAAAAAGGCCATCACCTCCATAAAGGGTTTTAGATCGTTAAAAGTATTGGCTGCCGGATCGCTGGTCTTGCCCGCCAAGCTCATGGGCTCCGCCGTGGTCGGCATTCCTCTGCCTTTTGCTTATGAGCAGTTCTCCAGAGGCGTTGTCGATGGCACGTTTAGTAATTACGGCGGCATCAAAGAATTCAGGCTTTTAAAATTCGTGAAATATGCCACGCCGATTCCGGGCGGCGTTGGCAACACTTCCATCTTCCTGGTTCTCAATAAGAAAAAATTCGACGGCCTCGCTGACGGTCAGCGCGATGCGATCATGCGTGTTTCGGGAGAGACATTTGGCAGTTACGCCGCGGGTTGGGATGCAAATGAAAAGATAGCTGTGGGCGATGCCAAAAAAGCCGGCATCCAGATTAAGCCGCTTCCCGCCGTTGCCATGAAGGAACTGAAAAAACGCTGGAGCGCGATTGAGCCAAAATGGATCAAGGATGCGGATAGACTGGGTATAGACGGCAAAGCCGCGGTTGCTTTTTACCGGGGTGAATTGGCCAAAATTGAAGGAGGCAAATAATTACTTTGCAGCTTATTCCGACGATCAGCAAACTTCTTGGCGCAGCCGCAAATGCGCTGCTCTGCGTTATGGTCCTGGTGACCTGCATCGATGTCGTCGGACGGTATTTTTTTGACGCCCCCCTGCTTGGTGCTCATGAAATAATTACCCTCGCCATGGGCATTATGATTTATTTAGGCATGCCTTTAGTGACAGCGTCCGGCGAACATTTGGTCGTTGATCTAGCCAGCAGTCTTCTTGGCCCCAAAGCTAAGCGTATCCAACAAATCATCGTCAATGCCATTGCGGCGCTTACGTTTATATTGTTTTCCTATTTGCTGCTGTTTCACGGGATTGGACTGGCCGAAGATCTGATGGTCACCGAAGACTTTGAAATAGATCAGGCGCCCATCGCCTTTCTTATGGCCGCCATGTGTTTTTTGACAATATTAGTTTTTCTCAATCAAGTGTTTCGGGGCTTTACCGATTCATCCCCGCAGGAACGTCGCTAGTCGATGGAAGCTGGATTGATAGGATTTGCACTACTGCTCTCTCTGGCATTTGCTGGCCTGCATCTAGGTGTCGCTATGTTTCTCACCGGCTTTTTTGGCTTTGCCTATATTCGCGGGCTGGAGGCATCGGCATCGCTCGCCGGCACTCTTATATTTGATGCCTCGCTCTCTTATTCATTTGCGCTCCTCCCTCTTTTCCTCCTCATGGGAAATTTGGTTTATCGATCAAAGCTTTCCGAAGACCTGTACGATACGGCCAATGCCTGGATGGGACATCGTCCAGGCGGACTTGCCAAGGCAACGATCGCAGCCTGCGGCGGATTTGCGGCGGTCTGCGGTAGTTCTATCGTGACAACAACCACAATGGCCTCTGTCGCGATGCCAAGCATGCGGCGCTATAAATATGATGATCGCCTGTCGACCGGGGCGATTGCGGCTGGCGGCACCTTGGGCATTCTTATCCCGCCAAGTGTGTTGCTGGTGTTTTACGGCATATTGACCAATTCAGATATTGGCAAATTGTTTATCGCCGGGATCGTGCCTGGCCTCATTTCAATCGTCAGCTATTTTATCGTCATCGACATCATGACACGCTGGAAACCTGAACTGGGTCCGCGCGCTGAACGAGTTCCGATGGCTGATCGCGTTCGATCCCTCAAGAAAGTTTGGGGCGTCGTCGCCTTATTTTTGTTTGTGCTTGGCGGGATTTATGTCGGTTTTGTCACGCCCGTTGAAGCGGGTGGCATAGGTGCAATCGGGGCTTTGGCCTTTGCCCTTGGCCGCCGTCTTTTAAGCTTTGCCGCGTTTCAAGAGGCGCTCCTCCAATCGGTGCGCACTTCGGCCATGTTGTTTTTTGTGATCTTTGGCGCGCAGTTGTTTTCTGCCTTCATAAACGCAGCTGACCTGCCGGGACAGGCTTTAACCTGGATACAAAGCCTCGACCTCTCCGCCATGGGCGTCATGGGGATTGTTATCTTATTTTATATTGCCTTCGGCTGCGTGTTCAGCGCCTTTGCTTTAGTGTTGCTTACCGTCCCGGTCTTCTTTCCGCTGGTTGCGGGTCTTGGCTTAGATGTGCTCTTTGGGACATCGCCAGAGAATGTTTTAATATGGTTCGGCATCGTGATTGTTGTCGTCGCCGAAATTGGCCAGATCACCCCGCCCATCGGCATGAATGTTTTTGTCCTTAAATCAATGCTGCCCGATGTCGCGCTC
>CAJXJM010000137.1 GCA_913054205.1 uncultured Rhodospirillaceae bacterium | reverse complement strand
GTCCGCATTCCACGCAAAAAGACCCTGATTCGAAGAAAACAGGGTCTTTTGGGGTGTAATGTCCGTTGGATATCCGTGGACTCTACGGTACCTTAACCTTCGGTCACGATATTCTACCGATGCAGTGATCTTGAATATCGTGTGGGGGTAATTTCTCCCCCGTCTTGTTGGGAATCTTTAGTCACCAATTAATCCAACTTTGGTGCAGTCATATGGACCTATAAGTTAAATCTGGTGGAATGGGTTGGTCACGCGTCTGGCGCATCTACAGGCGTTTTTCGGCTAAGTCGGAGATATTACGGGATCAACCGCTGATCTTCGGGCAGGTTTTGGTAATGGCTTGCGACGTCGCCCGGCGTAGTGATCCAGACCTCGTCTGCGTGTTCCTTCATGTGTTCCAGCAAGCGACGGAGGTGCTTCAACCGGAAGGGCTGGCCGGCAATAAAGCTGTGCAGGGAGACGGCGAAAACCTGGGGATAGCGCGCGGAAGCCCGGCGCATCTCATCGAACTGGTCGATGGCGTAGGTGAAGAAGTCGTCGGGGCTGTCGCGGCGGAACACCATAGCCGGCTGGTCATTCAGCTCAATGGGGTAAGGCAGGCACAGGAGCGGTTGGGTGGCGTCGGCCCAAAAGGGCTGATCGTCCGACATGCCGTAGTCCAGGACGTATTCATAACCGAATTTCACCAACAGATCGGGCGTGCGCTCAGACGGTGCCAGGTAGGGCGACAACCAGCCTCTCGGCTGGTCGCCCTCGGCTTTCGTCAGAGCCGCCGTGACGTGTTGGAACATGGCTTGCTCCTCGGCTGCGTCCATGGCTGCCAGGGGTTTCGAATTGGTGATTCCGTGGCCGATGATTTCATCGCCTCGGGCTCGGTGAGCGGCCATGATTTCGGGCGCGTGGTCGTAAACGGCCGTGTTGACGATGACCCCCATGGGCATCTCCATCTCATCGAAGAGATCTAGGATGCGCCAGACCCCGACGCGGTTACCGTATTCGCGCCACAGGTAGCTGCGCAAGTTCGGCGGTGGTGAGTTGCGGTCCAAATCAACCCCGCCCTCGCCATAGATGAAGTGCTCTAGGTTTAGCGCTATATAGCAAGCCAGTCGCTTATCGCCCGGCCATGTGAACTGGGGGCGATCGCGGATCGGAGTGAAGGTCAGCCGTTTGAAATCAGGGAAATCGGTCATTGCGCTTAGGGAACTCCTACCTTGTTTTGACCGGCTGAGCGTAGGGCGATCAACTCATCTTCCCAATCGCCACGGCTGAATGTCATGATGCGCAGCGGCACATCGACCTGCCAACATATGTCGAATGCCACCAACGGTGCGGCGACGACAATCCGGTAGGTGCCAACCCATTTAGGCTCCTTCGGAATATCGGCGGGAAACGCGGTTTCAGCGGGCACCATCGCCGGCAGATCAGGGCCGGTGCAATAAATATCGAAGTCCATACCGTCCGTTATCTCAGTGGCGTAGCGCCAGGTTTTATCGCCAGTATTTTCACCGCCCGTCATTTGCTCACCCGCTCGGGCAAGGATAGCTAATGCGGCTTCCGCCAGCATCGTTATTACCGGCACGGTCTCAGTGGAACGTCCCTCGGCTTCGATATTTCGATAAGAGTGTGAGCTAACGCTCTCCTTTTGGGGTTTTATAGCCTTCCTCCTTTCGAATTTTCATGTATTGGCCAAACATACTTTTCTTTTCTGGATCACCGTTTTCTTTATGAATGTAAGGACATACGTCAACACAAATATGGCAATAAGATTCCCGGAAACGTGATATCGGGTAACATTTGTCAATATCCGTCAACCAGCGCTTAATGCCCTCAGTGGTGATGTAGTCGTCTGGAATAGCATCGCCGGGGCAATTGTTGCGGCACAAATTGCAAGTCAGGCAGTAATCTTGTACGCCGACTTCATAAAAAACCGGGATGGCCTGAATCTGAAACGAACCATTGTGGTGAGCGACCGCCGGGTAGCCGAGATCTTCACGAATATATTCCGCCAGATCCGTTGCAACGTCGGCGCATTTTGCGTAGGTGCTCATTGCTTCGAGATCGACCTCATCCGGTCCTTCAAGGGATTTGGCATAATCCTCGTAGCAAATGATGGCGATGACGTTTTTATGGGGTAGATCGACGCCAAGTTCGATGAACTCCGGTCGCAGTGCCGTCATGCCTACATCGTCGGCCCCCATCTCTCTGGCGCGGTGCTTAATATCTTCGTTCATCACCGCCAAATCCGTAACTTCGACCCGTTCGGGGTTGACCGGTCCGTCGCGCCGAGGGGTCAAGTCGTTCCAGTGCTTCATTGCTGCGTCGCGCTTGGGGAATTTACGTTGCCACAACGGCACATCGTCCATGCCACGCTTGCGCAGTGCGTTGACCAAAAGCGCATCCTGCATGCCCTGTTCCCGAATCCAATTGGTACCGATCATGGCTTTCCCCGTTTGATATTCCCGGAGAGCATATCGGCAATTGATAAGTGTCGCAATAATAAGACGGTATGTCCGCTTTGGGGGGTGGAGCATGCATTGGTATTATAACCAAAAGTAATAAATTATCGAAGACCTGAACCTGTCTTTAAAATCTCAAAGGTTAGTCACGTTATTCTGGAACTCTACGGAATACCGTGAAGATTCAAAGTGACTAACAAAGCTTGATCTATTTGATTTTAATTAGAAAAGTTGGCCCGCCCCTGGGCATCATTACCGTCGTCTTTTCAAGTAAACTTGGCAGTCACTGTCCCGAAGGGCTCGAATCGCGCTTCAATTTCTACCGCGTTGTCAAAACGGTATTGCTTGGTAAACGATCCAGCCATCACCGCCATGCCAGCTTCAAGCGAAAGATCAAACTCTGAAAGTTTATTTGCCAGCCATGTGATTGAGGCGATCGGGCTCGATTCCATAATCTCGATACCGTAGTTTCTCTCCTGAAATTCGCCGTTTACGTAAAGATCGCAAGAAACTTTCGATAAATCGTGAGTTGCCGGGTCGTAGGCGGTTTTTTCGCCGACGACAAAAGCCCGCTGTTGTCCATTGTCGGCCGCTGACAATGCGGGCGTGCCTTGCCCTTCTGGCGGGCGATGCTCAATTATTTCAAGTGCTGGCGCGATTGTTGCCACCGCTTCTTTTGCTTCTTCTTCAGTTACATTCGGACCTGTGAGGGTCGTTGCCATGGTAAGGCAAAGCTCGTTCTCCCATCCTGGCCGAGTAAGCTCGGCGCAGGGAAAAGAAACGCCGCTTTGCCAACGGCCTTTAGAAAACAAAACGGCAAATGCCGGGCTGGTCGCGCCGACTTGTTCGCGGATCGCTTTTGCGGTTAGTCCCACTTTCCATCCGGCCTGCGGATCGCCATGTTCGGCATGTTTTTCGATAAGTTTCAGGCAAATCTGATGGGCGGTATCTTTATCGAGGGTCTCTTTCCACTGAACGGGAAAAGGCCCCCCTTGCCTCGCTTGCCAAAAATCTTCCAGCGCCTGGTCAAAGTCGATCATTCCTCACTCCTTTATAGAGACAGTTGATTTTCACACATTTTTATCCCCTTTGGCCCAATGTATTCAACAATACGATAAAACATTTGACGAAACCTGCGATTAGAGTGCGATTTGGCGGCCAATTTGTTCAACCCACGGTGACAGTCGGGCGGTTAAGTCATTTTTACCGGTAATGCACAGAACTTGTTAGGAATTTAACATTCTCCAAATATTCGGCTACACTCAAATCCATGGAATTACGTCAGCTTAAATATTTTGTTAGCGTCGCCGAACACGGCAGTTTCACAGCCGCCGCAGAAGATCTCAATGTGTCACAGCCAGCGCTGGGCACCCAGGTGAAAAAGCTCGAAGAGGAGTTCGGTGTCGATCTCTTCAACCGCACCTTTCATGGCGTTGAGCCTACCCAAGCCGGCACACGCTTTCTCAGTCACGCTAAAGATATTTTGGAGAAAGTTGATTTCGCCTCGAAAGATATTTCAGACCTCCAAGGCAATATCGAAGGTGTCATTAATATTGGCGTAACACCTTCCTCGGGCAGGGTGCTGTTGCCCTCTATTCTGGATGAATGTTCAACCCGTTATCCGGAAATAAGACTGTCCTGTCGCCAAGGATATAGCGATGAAATGATCAAATGGGTAAAAAATGGCGACGTTACGTTGGCCTTTTCCCATGAAGATGGACACGACGAAAATCTCACCGCAATTCCGATGTTGGCGCAGGAACTATGTCTCATCGGGCCGCCTGATGTCATTGGAAAAAATGGCGTGCCGGTGGATTTTTCTAAATTAAATCAATTTCCCTTAATCCAGGAACGTAAAATCCACGCCACCCGGGATCTTTTGGAGCGGACCGCAAAGCGACTTAATATTGAATTGGATATCATGCTCGACGCTGATCCGATTTATATGCGTAAACAAATGATGGAAAGTTATAAGCGTTGTACTATTTCAGTTTACGGGCTATTTCACGATGAAGTGGTCAATGGTAAATTCGCAGCCAGACCCATAGATGCCCCAGAAATGACGCGTGTGCTTTATATTATAAAAAAGGGCGGCGAAGTGATGCGGCCGGCAGAACGGGTTGTGCTGGACATGATTGAGAAACAGATTAAATCCAAAATCGAAGAGGGTATGTACCACTGGCACGAACCCGATTGGCGGCCAAAACGAAACAAAAAATTGCGTGCCGTTTAGCTCCATAAGCTAAAGCAA
Organism: uncultured Rhodospirillaceae bacterium; assembly: GCA_913054205.1. Taxonomy (GTDB): domain Bacteria; phylum Pseudomonadota; class Alphaproteobacteria; order Rhodospirillales; family UBA2165; genus TMED23. Next base: position 2,173 of record CAJXJM010000137.1, on the reverse strand, counting down.
TACCCCCTAAAAATAATCGGTATTGGCGTATTTAGAATACTCCTCCTAAACCAATCTAAATTGAGGAGTATTCATTAATGGATCAAAAGACTAAGACGCCCAACGGGAATGTAGATAGAAAAAATCTCACTCGCCACGTTGATTTGCGCGATCTCCTGGAGCGCTTTGAAGAAATTGGTGAGCTAGAAGTTATCGAAGGCGCCGACTGGAATTTGGAATTGGCGGCACTGGCTGAACTGGTTTGTGCGCGAAATCCAGGCCGTGCACCGGCGTTGCTTTTCAAAAATATAAAAGATTATCCTGAAAACTTCCGCATTCTTTCCGGCGCTGCTAATTCGTTTAAGCGCCTCGCCATCGTGTTGGGTTTCCCGGAACCGACAAAAGAGCTCGATTTGGTGCAATCTTACCGCGATCGCATGAAAACGGACTTCGAACTTATTCCTCCGGAAGAAGTTAAAACCGGCCCCATCCTGGAAAATATAGATCGCGACGATGAGGTTGATCTTTATAAGTTCCCGATACCCTTTATCCATGAATTGGATGGCGGGCGCTACATTGGCACCGATGATGTGGTGATCATGAAGGACCCGGATTCGGGTTGGATCAATGCCGCCACCTACCGCGTCATGGTTCATGATAAAAACACCACCGGCATCTGGATGTCGCCCGGCAAACATGGCCGGATGATCCGGGAAAAATATTTCGAGAAGGGTAAGCCGTGCCCCGTGCTGATCTCCTGCGGTCAAGACCCGTTGCTTTTCTTGGCGGGTCATTCCGAGGTCGACATCAATGTTTCCGAATTTGATTATGCCGGCGGCCACCGTGGTTTTCCGTTTGAGACCATCGCCAGTGAAATTCATGGGCTTCCGATCCCGGCGCATGCCGAGATCGTTCTCGAAGGCGAAATTTATGGCGATGAAACCCAGACCGAGGGACCGTTCGGCGAGTTCATGGGCTACTACGCCAGTGACGCCAGCGAACAGCCGACCGTAAAAATTCGCCGCGTCTATTATCGCAATGATCCAATTTTGACAATGGCCGTGCCGTCGCGTCCACCGTCGAACTTTACCTTTGCCAGGAGCGCCGTGAAATCGGCGATGATCTGGGATGAGATTGAGAAGGCAGGTCTGCCGGGCGTAGAAGGCATCTGGTGCCACGAAGCCGGGGCAGGGCGCTTGTTCAATGTTATCTCGATTAAACAAATGTATGCCGGCCACGCCACGCAAGCGGCCATGCTCGCTGCTAATTGCCATGCTGGCAATTATGCCGGTCGCTGGGTTGTTGTCGTCGATGAAGATATCGATCCGTCCAACATTTTTGATGTGATCTGGGCGATATCAACCCGCTGCGACCCCCCTGAGGATACCAGTTTTATCCGTAAGGCTTGGTCGACACCGCTCGATTCCATGTTGCAGGGACCGCCTTATCAGAATAACCGCGGCATCATTGATGCTTGCCGGCCCTGGGGCTGGAAAGACGATTTCCCAATCGTCGCTGAATCAAGTCCGGAATGGAAGGACAAGGTCATGAAAAAGTGGCCACACCTTTTCGAAAAGCTGCTTTGATGTTTGGCTAAGGATTGGCGGACAAGGCGATGAAAGCGCGATCCATTGCTGTATCGATCCTTGGAACTAAAGAAAGAAACTTTGCTGTGGGACAGCTCGGTTATCGTTGCAAAATTTGGCGGCCAATTTTTTCTAGCCATGACGATAGGGGGGCGGTTAGGTCATTTTTGCTGGCCCTTTTTGCCGCGATTTGAAAAACACCAACCCGATCATTGGTTAGGCACTCTGTGACATCCCACCAGGGACCGTCCGACTTTTTAGATATGATCAACGACAATCGATGGCACATATGAAAGGTACCAAAAATCGAAAGGTAGGTTCGGGCCTCGTTTTGATCTATTTCTTCAGTTAATTTGCTCAAGCTATGATCAAGGAGTTCGTTTTCCAATTCTGCATCTACATCGATGAAACGAACAGCCAATCCAGTTTCTGTGGGGCGGACTACTTCGCCTATGAAGTTCCCAATTTCCTCTATATGGACTTCTATTTTATCGTCAGGATGAGCAATATATTTTGTGCCCAAGCGCGGCACCGCGTCTCGATCAGGCCGTGGACAGCGCGCGCGCTTACTCCCCATGATAGATGCTGTTGGGCAGCAGCGATAATAA
>CAJXJM010000136.1 GCA_913054205.1 uncultured Rhodospirillaceae bacterium | reverse complement strand
CTTGCCTTTAAATTTGCTCGTTCCGTTATAAGCGTGATATTGCCAGTCGGACTGGGCCACACCAAAGTCTAATTCACCTTGGCGAATTTGGCCGATATTATAAGTGGAACCGCCGGTCGAAGGTGCGGAACAGCGAATACCGTGCTTCCGGCCACTTTTGCGGCCTTCAGCGGCTGATTTATGAATCAAACGGCAAATCGCATTGCCCGTGGCAAAATAAACGCCTGTTGGGCCGCCGGTACCTATGGCAATAAACTGGCGTTTGCTGGCCGCATCTGCATCAGATGCACCGAACATAAATACGCCGGCGACCAATGCTAAAATCGATATGGATAATTTCTTCAACATTTTCATCTCCCAAATAGTTTTAGTTTTGATTTATTGGTCCTTTTATTGATGCAGATTTTTCTGCATCGCTCTAGGGAACACCCTAAGGCATCGAGGCTTTCAAGCTCAAGTATTTTTTTATAAATTTAAATGTATCACGGTTTGAATGGCATGCGACAATTTATCAACAATGAGATCGATATCGCTTTTTGTCGCGATAAACGGCGGTGCTAGGAGAACGTGATCACCGTTCTCGCCGTCGATTGTGCCGCCCATCGGATAGCAAATCATGCCGTTTTCAAACGCTGCTTTCTTGATTTTTGTGTTGATTTTCAAGGTTGGATCAAACGGTTCTTTGGTCTCGCGGTTTTGGACCAATTCAACGCCCCGGAAAAGACCTCGGCCGCGGATATCGCCAACATGCGGATGCTGACCTAGCGTGGCCTCCAATTGCTCCTGGAGGTAATCGCCAACCTCTCGGACATTTTTCAACAGATCACGTTTAACAATTGCCTTCATGACAGCCAGCGATGCCGCGCAGGCAACCGGGTGCCCCATGTAAGTGTGACTGTGTTGGAAAAAGCCGGACCCATCATAAATCGCATTGTAGATCTTGTTCGTGCACAACAATGCACCAATTGGCTGATAGCCGCCACCGAGTCCTTTTGCGACCGTGATCATATCCGGCACGATACCTTCTTGCTCAAAGGCAAAAAAACTACCCGTTCGCCCCAGCCCGCACATGACTTCATCCAAAATCAACAACACGCCATATTCATCGCATATATTGCGAACGCGTTTGAAATATCCAGGTACTGGCGGCACTACACCGGCTGTTGCGCCAACGACCGTTTCGGCAACAAAGGCCGCCACCGTATCTTTGCCGAGGCGCAATATCTCGGCTTCCAATTCATCGGCGACGCGAAGCCCATATTCTTGTTCGCTCTCTCCCTCCTCCTGACCACGATAGGCAAAACAGGGCGAGATATGGGATACTTCAATTAACAATGGCTCAAACTGTTTCCGCCGCCACTCGTTACCGCCGGCAGCCAAAACGCCAAGCGTATTACCGTGAAAACTTTGCTTGCGCGAAATGATATGTCGGCGTTGCGGCTCGCCGTTCTCAAGATGATATTGCCGTGCCAATTTCAAAGCGGACTCCACTGCTTCCGAACCGCCAGAAACATAAAACACTTTGCCGAATTCGGCGGGCGCATGTTCAATTAAAAAGTCGGCGAGTTCTTCAGCGGGCTCGCTCGTGAGAAAGCCGGTATGCGCGAAAGACAGTTTTGCTGCTTGATCTTGAATCGCCTGAATGATTTCCGGATCATTGTGACCTAAACAAGAAACCGCCGCCCCGCCAGAAGCATCGATATATTCCTTGCCATCGGCATCCACCAAATACATGCCGTGGCCACCGGTTGCAACCGGCGGCTTCGCGTGAGGATAGCGATGGAAAACGTTGGTCATGTCATTTCCGGGTCGTTACACTGCCGTTCATAAATTATACCGTCACTCAAAAGGCGTCTATCAGTCTCATGGATATCAAAGATCACATTCGCGGCATACCAGATTTTCCCAAACCCGGTATTTTATTTTACGACATTTCGACTTTGCTCGCGAATGCCGATGCCTGGCAGGTAACGATGGGGCGCCTCGCTAAAGAAGTTAGTCGTCTTCAGCCCGATTTATTGGCGGGCATTGAATCACGAGGTTTTCTCGTCGCGGCACCTTTGGCGCTCAAGCTCGGGCTTGGATTTACGATGGTTCGAAAGCAGGGCAAACTTCCGGGACCCTGCATCCCGTACGAATATGATTTGGAGTATGGCAAAGATGTCATCGAAGTGCAGGCCGATGCAGTCGAGCCGGGCCAGAAAGTCGTTTTATTAGATGATTTACTCGCCACCGGTGGCACCATGGCGGCAGCGACCGAATTATTACGACAAGTCGGCGCCGATGTCGTTGGCAGTGCCTGCATCATTGAGCTTGGCTTTTTGAACGGCCGAGACAAATTGGATATTCCCTGTACCACCCTCGTCACTTACGACGAATAAAATCCGATGTTAAGCGGCCTGTTCGATCACACGGCTGGCAGGGAAATAGGATAGTACAGTGGTTCCTTCGCCGAGGGTGCTTTCAATACTGAAGCGCCCGCCATGGAGTTCCACCAACATCTTAGTTAGTGGCAGTCCCAATCCCGTTCCTTCGATTGATTTGGTCGATTGATCTTCAACCCGTGAGAATTCTTTTAGAACGTTAGGCAAATCCTGTTCAGAAATGCCAATGCCTGTATCGCTAACCGAAATTAGCATTTCACCGCTGTGATTCACACAGACATTGATATCTATACGCCCGGTGTCCGTCATCAGAGTTTTAGGCCCAGACTTTGATTTGATATAATGGAGCCTCTGGCTCATCTGGTTTGTTATATTAAGCGGCGTGTTGCGTTTCCTCGACAATTCGCCGAGCGATTTCACGTAACTCGCCCAAACCACCTAGCCGAAATGACACCTGATGAACGAAATTGCAATCATCGCCATCAAATAGACTGGCCGATAGTTGCAGCTGTTGGTGCACCTCGGGATCGTTACTTAAAAATACAATTTCTGAATCGCCGCGTGATGCCCCTGCTTCACGTTTGCGGCCGTCCGATACACTTAATCCCAGAATCCGACCATAAAAATCGATCATTCTTTCTACATCCCGCACAAACAAAGCCATGTGTGACAAGACCGGATGAGTTTCTACTGACAGTGAATACTCCCCCACCCAACGATAAATTGGGACAACTCGAAATTAATGAACTCTTAACTTTTACAGTTTTGTATAATTATAATATATTGCAAGATATTTTTTTTATGCATTTTTAATAAAATACAGACTATAGTGCTCAGCCTTTTTAATGGGTTTGATAATTTTAGGGAAATAGAGGCGTTTTGCTGGAGATTGCGGGAGATAAAGCGGCTCCTTTATCGGAGCAGGCGATATTATGCTTAAGGAGTGATATCCTGAGCGGCACCCTTGCGCCTGGGCTTCAACTTAAGCTCGACCGCCTCAAAGACCATTATGGATTTTCGAGCTCTCCTTTGCGGGAAGCGCTCAATCGGCTGGCCGCCGATGGTTTGGTCGTCATTGAAGATCGCCGAGGATTTTTTGTCGCTCCAATTTCGATTGATGATATTCGGGAAATTACACGGTTGAGACAATTGCTCGAACCCGAGGCCTTGAGTGATTCGATCAGCAATGGCGACGATGCCTGGGAAGCACAGATTATTTCCGCCCATTATCGGTTGGAGCGCCAGGAGCAACGCTTGAAAAATAACGGGGCATCCGAAAAACCGTTTATTTTGGATGCTGAATGGGCCGACCTGCATCGGGAATTCCATCGGTCTCTCCTCGCCGCCTGCAATTCACCGAAGCTATTACATATGAGGGAGACGCTTTTTTACCAAGCTGAACGCTATTGGCATCTTTGGGCCATGAACCACCCTGCCCCGCCGAGCCGCGGATCAAACCACGACCGATTGCGGGACGCCGTGTTGGAGCGAGATATCGTCCGCTCTTCGGACCTTCTTAAAAATCACATTTCCCAAACAACTGAAATTGTCGTTAAATACCTCGAACAAGAATAATCCAAATGGGATATCCAAATGCTTGAATTGTATCACAACGACATGTCGACCTGCGCCCAGAAGGTGCGCCTGACGTTGGCCGAAAAAGGTCTCGACTGGGAAGGTCATCACATGAATTTGCGCGCCGGCGACACCCGCACGCCCGAATACATCAAGATGAACCCAGGCGCAGTCGTGCCGACCCTCGTCGATAATGGCACAATCATTTGTGAATCGACTGTGATCATCGAATATCTCGATGACGCCTACCCTGAACTCTCAGTACGCCCAAAGGACCCGATCGAACGCGCTCGTATGCGCGACTGGACAAAACAATTGGATGAAGGGTTGCATGCCGCTGTCGGCACGATCAGCAACGGTGTTGCCTTTCGCTATCAAACAATGGACGGCCGCAGCGAAGAAGAAGTGATCGCCCATATAAATAAAATACCGCAGCAGGCGAAACGGGATCGCATCATGGAAGTGACCCTCAAAGGTGTAGAGGCGAGCTATTTTGAACCCGCTATTCGGCGTTGGGACAAATTGTTTTCCGATATGGAAGAGTCCCTTTCAGAAAACATCTGGCTGACCGGTGACGAGTATTCTCTCGCAGACATCGCCTATACGCCTTACTTGACTCGCATGGATCATGTGAAGTTCATGGGGCTTTTCGACAATCGACCTCATATTATGGATTGGTATGAGCGCATCAAAGCACGGCCCAATTATGCTATCGGCATCGGCGAGTGGATCAATGAAAAATATATTCCGCTGATGGCCGAAAAAGGCGATGAGGTATGGCCGCGGGTGAAAGCCATTCTAGCGGCCTAAATTCAAGGCATATACCAAAAGAATAAGGGCGACCCATATTAACGAGGTCGCCCTTTTCTCAGCGTTGGTCCTGGTCATATTCAATCGTCGACTTCGTCTGCATTGACGAGGCCACGTTTCGACGGCACTTTCGGAAAAATTTGAGCTTCTTTGAGCCACGGTGACAACTCCGTCATCTTTTTGCGTTTGGCTTTACCAAAACCTTCATGTTTGCTTTTGTTCGGCCAGACATGGTCTGAGATTTCAGTCATGCGTGTAACGATTTCATCTTTGGTGACGTTCACCACCATGAAGTCCGTCGCCATCGCTAAAGGTCCCTTGTAATGCTCCCGTACTTTGTCCTGCATTTCAGGGGCTGTATCAAAATCATTAAAGAAATGGAATATCACGGCCAAGCGGGGATCAACTTCCTTGAGGACCACAGCCGCTTCCTGCGGCGCAGAATGGATATAGGTGCCAATCGCACGCGCCGTCCGCTCATCATAGCCGGAGCGATCCATCAATTGTTCGATCGTATTAAAAGTCTCGTGGACAACGACGTCCGCGCCTTTTGCGTTATCAATAAAAAACTGGCTCGGGGTGGTGTCGCCCGAATACACAAATGTCAGGCCATTCCAGTCGAGTCTAAAACTCACCGGACCATCAAAAAGATGGACGGCTGGGAAGCTCGTAATCTTGACGCCATTTTTTTCGTAGATAACGTGGGTTTTAGAATAGTCAAATTCGTGGATATTAATTTCAGCACCGACTGCCGGTAAGGCACCGACGCGGGTATCTGTATCCCAGCAATAAGATTCCATCTGCTTCTCGGCAAAATGCCTGAAGCCATATTTCGGCTCCAAACCTGAGGGGCCGTACATTTCCAGCGGCTCCAACCGACCGCCTGCCCAGGAACCAACCCAGACTTGGCCAAAATCACCGACATGATCGGTGTGCAAATGGGTCGCAAACCACGCCTTAACATCACTATACGGCATCTCAAGCGCAGTGAAATTCATCTGCGAGCCAAATCCATAATCGAAAACAAATTTGTCGCCATTACCAAGTTCGACCAGCCAGGACGCATTGGCCTGGGAGCGCCGCAAAAAAGGCCGCCCCGTGCCAAGTGCAACAATTCTCATTTCATCGGCACCGAGTTCCTCAGTACCTGGGTAATAGTTTTCGCTATATTTTCCACGCGTTGCCTGAGTATTCATTTTATTATTTCCTTTAGAAATTTTCGTTTGTTGTTACCAATCCCTCATGTGGATTGGGAGCCTGCGGCTATTGATGAATATTTGCGCAGGCATAGTTTAGGATTTCAGCGATTTCCTGCCGCCTTGATTCGGGCAAGCGTTCGTTGATGGCTGCAATACTGAGCGCCCCAAAGGTAAGTCCGCCGGCCCACAAAATCGGAACGGCAATTCCCGTCACGCCACTTACCAGCCCGGTATACTGCGCTACCGAAAAGGTGTTCGACTGGGTTAGCTCAACGTGCTCCTCAAGCCAGTCGCGCCCGAGTTTCCTAACTTCAGGCCGATACCGCAGAAGCTGATCAATGGCTTCATTGCGCTCACGATCCTGCAGACCGGCAAGGGTAGCAAGCCCGCCGGCGCCCAATCCCATGGGACGCCAATCACCGATATCAACGGCGAGAGCCTTGATTGCAAAATTGCCGGTGCATCTTTCCACGCACAAAACATCCAAACCATCACGAATAAATAAATAGGCTGTATCGCCAGTTTTTTCCGCCAAATATCGTACCGCCGTTCGTCCACTTTGGATCAATAGGGTACGCTCGGTGGCAAATTCAGGCGGAGTTAGCTGATTGATACCGAGATAATAGCGCCGCTGACCGTTGGGTTGACGGAGCCACCCTTCAGATAACATCGCTTTACACAATCGATGAACAGTTGGCGGCAAAAGGCCTGTGTTTTCCGCTATGTCCTTTAAACGCGCGCCTTCAATGCCGGCAGCACCCACGGCACGCAATACAGCACTTGCGCGTTGAATGCTTTGAACGCCGCCGTTGGATTCCACATCATTTGAAGAATGCACGGGCACAGTCACTCCCTTCCGTAAAGGTCAACTGTTACAATCATTCCATAAATTGATATTTAAATCACGAAATAAAGGCATTAACGCCCAATTCAATATGATTTATTCCATTATTCAGAATTTCCTATTGCAA
>CAJXJM010000135.1 GCA_913054205.1 uncultured Rhodospirillaceae bacterium | reverse complement strand
TATGATGGCATCGGTTGGATTGCCGGGTACCAGCGGCTTTGTCGGCGAGTTTTTAATTCTCGTTGGCGTGTTTAAAGTCAACGCTTGGGTTGCGGCCTTTGCGACCACAGGCGTAATTTTGGGCGCAGCCTATATGCTCTATCTTTATCGCCGGGTCATATTCGGCGAGTTGACCAAGGAAAATCTAAAATCGATCCTCGATGTGAATGCGCGCGAAGTTGCGATTTTTGCGCCATTGTTGCTGATCGTTTTTGTCATGGGCATTTATCCATCTTTGTTCTTGGATGCGATGCATGTCTCGGTCGAAAATTTGGTTGATCGTTATCAAAGCGCGCTTGCCGCCGCGCAGCATATTTCGGTAGTTGCGAAGTAGAGGAAATTAGAATTATGCCACTAGCAACTCTACCTGTTTTAATACCAGCTTTGCCGGAGATATTCCTGGCAATAGCCTCAATGCTGCTTTTGATGCTGGGCGTGTTCTCGAATGAGTCGACCAACACGCGGACAGTGTCCTATGCCAGTGTTTTGGTATTGGTGGTCACAATTCCTTTTGTCGCTTTGGTGACGGAAGGGCGGACAGTTACCTTTGGCGGTGCCTTCGTGACAGACACTTTTGCTGTTTACATCAAGGCGTTGGTATTGCTATCCGCTGCGACCGCAATCTTGATGTCCAAAGATTATTTAAAATTACAGGGGATTGAACGCTTCGAATTCCCTGTTTTGATTGTCTTAGCCACCCTTGGCATGATGATGATGGTCTCAGCCAATGATTTATTGGCGCTATATCTCGGTCTTGAATTGCAAAGCTTATCACTCTACGTGATTGCGGCTTTCCAAAGGGATAGCGCTAGATCAGCCGAAGCTGGGCTTAAGTATTTTGTTCTCGGTGCCTTGTCGTCCGGCATGTTGCTGTATGGTATATCGATGATCTACGGATTTGCGGGTTCGACAAGTTTCGATACGCTCGCAACCATATTCCACGATGCCCATGGTCAAGCACCATCGGTTGGAGTGATCGTCGGTATGGTGTTCATTTTGGCCGGTTTGGCGTTCAAAGTTTCGGCTGTGCCCTTCCACATGTGGACGCCCGATGTATATGAAGGCGCGCCGACACCCGTTACAGCGCTATTTGCCGTAGCGCCAAAAATTGCTGCGATGGGTCTATTTATCCGCGTTATGGTTGGACCGTTTGGCGAGCTTGGCGCGCAGTGGCAGCAGATTATTATTTTCATCTCAATTGCCTCGATGGGTCTCGGTGCTTTTGCCGCGATCAATCAGACCAATATCAAACGCCTGATGGCCTATAGCTCGATCGGTCATATGGGTTACGCTTTGATTGGCCTGGCGGTTGCAGGCGCTGCTGGAAATGATGCGATGCGTGCTGATGGCGTTCAAGCGATGCTGATTTATCTTGGCATCTATATGTTTATGAACATTGGCACCTTTGCCTGCATCCTGTTGATGAAGCGGGATGGTCGCATGGTTGAAGGCATTGATGATCTAGCTGGACTTTCCAAAACCAATCCCGGCTTGGCAATGATTTTATCGATCTTTATGTTCTCAATGGCGGGCATTCCACCGCTGGCAGGTTTCCTCGGCAAGCTGTATGTCTTCCAAGCTGCTATTCAGGTAGAGCTGTATACGCTTGCCGTTGTGGGTGTGCTGGCGAGTGTTGTCGGTGCGTATTATTACATTCGCATTATCAAAGTGATGTATTTCGATGCGCCAGCCGAAGAGCTCGATACCGGCATCAGTCTTGAAATGAAAGCGATCTTGGTTGTGACAGGAATCGTGATTGTCTTTTTCATCTTCTACCCGATGCCGCTGATCACGGGCGCAGAATTAGCAACGGCTTCTCTCTTTCACAAATAATAAATGATGACCGACCTTCCTAAAATGCCAGATGGTTATAGCCTGGTGGCGTTCGATACGATTGGCAGCACGAATGACGAGCTCAAGCAACGCGCCATCCAAGCCAATGCGCCTGAAGGCAGCGTCGTGTGGGCGCTCGAACAAACCTCAGGCAAAGGACGGCAAAAGCGCAATTGGGAGTCGGTGCCCGGCAATATGTATTGCTCGGTATTGTTACGCCCCAATTGTGACATGGCTGAAGCGGCTCAGATTGGCTTCCTGCCGGTCATTGCCGCAGGTGAGGCATTGGCAGGGCTTCTCGGAAACGCTGCGCCGCTAAGATACAAATGGCCAAACGATCTTCTGCTCAACCGAAAAAAAATCAGTGGTGCGCTGTTAGAAGCCGGCGCTGGGCAAAACGGGCTGGCGGCTTGGGTCATAGTTGGCTGCGGCATTAATCTTGCGCATTATCCCGATGATACGCGTTTCCCGGCAACGAGTGTGCGGCACGAACTGAACCAAAATATTGAGATAGGCGACATGGTCTCAGCTTACGTGCGTAATCTCGCCAATTGGTATGGCCGTTGGCAAGAGGAGGGGTTTGAACCCGTTCGCGCCGCCTGGCTGACCTCCGCGCATAAGTTTGATGAGCCTCTGATTGTCGAAAGCGGTGCTGAAACCATAACTGGCCCGTTCCGTGATCTCGATGAAAATGGTGCGCTGGTAATTGACACCGATAACGGGCCTCGCCGGATTGCGGCTGGCGACGTATACTTCACCGATACGACGAGTGGAGAAATATAAGTGCTTCTAGCGATAGATTCAGGTAACACAAATATCGTATTTGCTGTCTTTAACGACGACGGCGAGGTCAAAGGTGAGTGGCGCGCGGCGTCCGACGTTAATCGCACAGCTGACGAGTTTGGTGTCTGGATCGGCCAACTGATGAAGCAAGATAGTTTGTCGCGCGATGATATCACCGCGGCGATAATAGCGACAGTGGTGCCGGCAAATTTGGTTCATTTGAAAAATTTGTGTCAGAGCTATTTTAACTGCGAGCCATTGGTCGTCGGCGATCCTGACGTTGAGCTTGGCTTCAAAGTTTTAATTGATCATCCAAAAGAAGTCGGTGCGGATCGACTATGCAATACTGTTTCAGCACATGAAAATTACGATGGACCAGTGACGGTTATAGATTTTGGGACAGCAACCACGTTCGACATTATTGACGCTGAAGGGAATTACAACGGCAGCATTATTTCACCCGGCATTAATTTATCTCTTGAAGCACTTCATATGGGCGCGGCCCAATTACCCCGTGTTGCGATTGAACGACCAGAAAATGTGATTGGCACCGGTACCGTCTCGGCCATGCAATCGGGCATATTCTGGGGCTATGTCAGCATGATTGAAGGAATGACAACGCGCATCAAACAAGAGGTCGGCGGAGACATGACGGTTGTTGCAACAGGTGGCTTAGCGCCCATGTTCGCAGATGCCACCGATGCCATTGATCATTGGCAGCAGGATTTAACACTCCGCGGTCTTCTCGCCATTTACCGGCGCAATCAAACCTGATGGCGAAAAAGAAAGCAAACACCGAGGCAGAATTGCTGTTCGTGCCGCTTGGCGGTACCGAAGAAATAGGGATGAACTTTAATCTCTACGGCTTTGGCGCACCGGGGGATCACGATTGGATTATCATTGATCTTGGCATTACCTTTGGTGACGATTCCACGCCCAGCATTGATGTCATCCTACCTGATCCAAAATTCATTGAAGAACGCCGGGATAAACTTGCCGGTATTATTTTGACCCATGGTCATGAAGATCATTTAGGCGCGGTACCCTATTTGTGGGACAGATTGCGCTGTCCAGTTTATGCAACGCCGTTCACCGCAGCTCTGTTGCGCTCCAAGCTCGAAATGGATGGCGATGCCCGCGACATGAAAATCATTGAAGTGCCTTTGGCGGGTAAATTCGAAGTTGGCCCGTTTTCGATTGAGCTCATTACATTGACCCATTCGATGCCAGAACCGAACGCCGTCGTTGTGCGCTCGGAGCTCGGCACGATCTTTCACACGGGCGATTGGAAGTTCGATCCTGATCCCGTCGTGGGTGAGGCTTCGGACATTGAGGCTTTAAAGGCGCTTGGTGATGAAGGTGTGCTGGCAGCGATTGGCGATTCCACCAATGTTTTTGTCTCTGGCACATCGGGATCAGAAGCAGGCATTCTCCAAAATTTGACGGAGATGATCGGTAAATGCACGGGCCGGGTGGCGGTTGCTTGTTTTGCCTCCAACGTTGCGCGGCTTAAAACGATATTTAATGCGGCTACGGCGAATGGGCGGGTAGTGTGTTTGGTCGGGCGCTCACTCTGGCGGATCAATGCCGCCGCGCGTCAAACTGGCTATCTTGCGGATTTACCGGCTTTTATTGAAGCTGAGGATGCTGAGGATATCCCGAAGGACCAAGTTCTCTACATTTGTACCGGTAGCCAAGGTGAGCCGCGTGCTGCGCTGTCTCGTATCGCTGCAAGAGATCATCGGCAAGTGAAGCTCGGTGATGGAGATACGGTGATCTTTTCATCTCGCATTATCCCGGGGAATGAACTTGGCATCGCGCGCCTTCACAACAAGCTTATCCAAAATGGTGTTGATGTCATCATGGATGAGCATGGCAATGTCCATGTGTCAGGCCATCCCGCCGAAGATGAATTGATCGAGATGTATCAGTATGTCCGACCTGAGATCGTTGTGCCAGTACATGGCGAGCCGCGTCACCTCAAACGCCACGCCGAGATCGCTAAAAACTGTCAGGTGCCGGAAACAATATTGGTGAATAATGGCGCTGTCGTGCGGTTGGCGCCAAACAAGGCTGAGATAATTGACCAAGTGCATGCTGGGCGTTTTGCACTGGATGGGCCACGGATTGTGCCGCTTGAGAGCCAGGCGATCAAAGATCGCACACGCATTCTTTATAACGGTGTTGCGGTATATACATTGGTTCTAGATGCTTCCGGCAATATAATTGGTGATCCTCAATTAACCACCCATGGTTTGGTTGAAGATGATGAAATGCCTGATTTGCTGAGCAAAATATTTGAAGATGTAGAAGATGCGCTGATCGATATGAGTGATGCTGATATTACAAATGATGCCAAGGTCAAAGAAGCTGCGCGCATAGTCGTGCGCCAGAACTTTAGGGATAGCCATCACAAAAGGCCGCTAACAACCGTGCATGTCGTTCGCATTAAGGATCAAGGGTAAACCGATGGGGTGGGTCACCTTACTCGCAATATATTTCGTCATTTGGTGGATTACAATTTTTGTGGTTTTACCATTTGGTGTGCAACGGCAGACTGATGGTATTGAAGGCCAATCCACCGGCGCCCCGCAATCTCCAAGACTTCTCCTGAAAATGGGAATTAATTCTGTACTGGCATTTATAATTTGGCTCGGAATTTTCCTTATCGATAAATTCGATCTGATTACGCTGAGCGATATCGGTATTCAATAAGCCTTATCGACTGTTCCCTTTATATTTGGGAAATATTCCTTGAAAATCAGTGTGTCCGTACCAACATACTATTCTATGCCAGGAAATGTAAATTCAACCTAACGATGCAAATACGAAAGTAAATAATGCCGTTGCTAATTCGGAAAACTGTTAGCTGCCATTAATACCGTGCAATTGTTGGTTTGAATGGCCCAATATTTGTCCTATCGGGCTAACAAATATGACGAGCGCTCCAAGCAATAAATCACGCCTTTTAAACTTGATTTTAATCATGGTTACAGTGGTTATTTTTTCAACTGCTGCTGCGATTTCAATTTTATTTGATGCTTCATTCGAAGAACAGCGATCCCGTTTGGTTGATCTCGTAAAAAGCCAGGCGCGGACATTTGAATCAATGGTCACCTCAGCTGAAACTATTGTCCGGTTGGTTGAGCGGAAAGTGCTTAAGCCCGACGTAAATCGTGATTATGAGACCTGGGTACAAAATACGTTGGAGGAGCATCGCAATCTTGGGAATGCAGATGAGCAGTATTTAAATGATGACAGATGGTCGCAAATTAATCGATATCGAACGAGTGATGGTGGGACGTTGATACTTCGAACGGACATCACCGAAAAAAAACACGCCGAAGAAGCCCGAGATGAAGCTCGGGAAAATGAGAAAAAGCTCATCAATGCCATGGAGCATTTTGGAGAAGCTTATGTCCTTTGGGATTCAAATGAGCGTTTTGTGTCCTGCAATGCTCGATATCGGCAACGTCATGCGATCGGAGCAGATTTTCTAAAACTGAGTGCAAACTTCGAAGATTTTATTAAAGCCCCAGCAGTTGAAAGATGGGATCGAGCGCATGAAGACAGTAGCTCTATTGAAGAATGGGTGGATAAACGGTTGGTAGAACACCGCTCTCCAAGTTCCAGCCGAATAACTATTTTCGACGGTGGATGGACCCGAATTCATAAAGAGCGACTTCAAGATGGTAGTGTTATTGTGTTTCATTCCGATATTACGGAATTGAAGGAAGCCTTAAATGCCGCAGAAATTGCGAGCCAAACTAAATCGGAATTTTTGGCAAATATGAGCCATGAATTAAGAACACCACTCAATGCTGTCATCGGATTCTCAGAGGCCTTAAAAGAAGAAATATTCGGCCCTTTCTCCAATGAAATACAACAGGAATATGTCGATGACATTCATTCTTCAGGCAATCATCTGCTTGACCTGATAAATGAGATTCTTGATGTGTCTGCCATTGAAGCAGGGAAGCTCGAATTTAATGAAACTGAGATCGACATTGAGGATATAATTTCACCCGCAGCGGCTCGTTAAATCCAGAGCCGCTGCGGGTGACGTCAAGCTCGAAGTGCAACTGGAAATCGAACGTCAAATCATCTGGGGAGATGAAAGGCGACTGAAGCAGGTTTTGGTTAATCTACTTTCAAATGCGGTTAAATTTACTGATCGCGGTGGAATTGTAACAATAGACGCTGGACGAAATGAGGATGGTTCGATGAACATATCGGTCTCTGATACGGGTATTGGCATGAGTGACGATGAGCTGAAAATGGCAATGGAGAAATTTGGC
>CAJXJM010000134.1 GCA_913054205.1 uncultured Rhodospirillaceae bacterium | reverse complement strand
CGCCTTCCGCGACAGAATTGCGCTCGCCCATTATATTTTCGAGACTTTGCCCTTGTCCAAGGGCGACACCCAAGGAGAAATTGCGAGATTGCAGGGCATTACAGGTCAGCGTCAGATCGCCGAGGCCAGAAAGTCCTGCCAATGTTTCGGCCTTTGCACCTTTGGCGATTCCCAACCGGCTGATTTCAGCGAGACCGCGTGTAACCAAGGCCGCCCGCGAATTATCACCAAGTTTGCGGCCTTCAACAATGCCGCAGGCAATGGCCAATACATTTTTCACTGCGCCGCCAATTTGTGCCCCGATGACGTCTCGCGAGCGGTAAATGCGGAAATATTGGGTGCTCAATGTCTCCATCAATACTTTCGCCATGGTTTCATCATCGCAGGCCAAAGTAACAGCTGTTGGTAAATTCCCGGCAACTTCAGCAGCAAAGGTCGGGCCTGATAATACCGCGATTGGTTTTCCTGGCAGCATCTCGCCAACCACTTCGCTCATCAGCGCGCAGCTTTCTTGTTCTATGCCTTTGGAGCAAATGATGGCAGGCACTCTATCGGGCCAGTTATCGGCCGCTTGTTCGCAGACAGCGCGCATATGTTGGGCGGGCGCAACCAGCAAAACCGCATCCGCATCGATCGCTTCATCCAATTTTGTCGTCGCTTTAATAGTTGGATCAAGTTCGTAACTTGGCAGAAAGACCGAGTTTTCGTGGGTCTTATTGATGGCGTTAGCGACCTCTTTCTCATGCGCTTGGATGACGACTTCATTGCCGGCCCGGACAGCGACCATCGCCAGGGCCGTACCCCACGCGCCAGCGCCTACGATACCGATTTTGCTCATGAAATATATATGCCGCTCTCTATTGATTTACGCAAGACACTCTTATGTGGCCATTGCTTATGCTTTTACACCGGCGCCAATCGCAGCGGGGGCATCCGGATCCAAAGGCCAGCGCGGGCGCGGTTTAAAATCAAGCGGATCGCTGTCACCGGCCTTCAGGCGTTCCAACCCGGCCCAAGCAATCATTGCCGCATTGTCGGTGCAGAGCGCAGCTGGTGGAACGACGAGGCTAATATTCTCTGCCTTTTCAAGCTCGCTTAAGCGGCTGCCAAGCCTCTGATTGGCGGCGACGCCGCCGGCAACAACAAGCGTATCTCCGGCAGGATATTGATCTCTAAATTGTTTTAAGGCGTTGGTGCAACGATCGATAAGCACATCACCTGCGGCTTCCTGAAAAGACGCGCAAAGATCCGCGATGTCTTGATCGGTGATGTTGCCGCCATCATTGAGGCGTTCAATCTGGCGGCGAAGGGCTGTCTTTAACCCAGAAAAAGAAAAGTGACATTCTTGGCGGCCCAGCATCGGGCGCGGCAAATCAAACCGAGTGCCATCTCCGTTGGCGGCGGTGGCTTCAACGATAGGTCCGCCGGGATAGCCGAGCCCCATCATCTTGGCGGATTTATCAAAGGCCTCGCCTAAGGCATCATCCACCGTGGTGCCAAGACGTTTGTAGTGCCCAACGCCTTCAACGATCAAGAGCTGACAATGACCACCAGAGACCAACAGCAGTAAATAGGGAAATTCAACATCTGATGTCAGCCGGGCAGTTAGCGCATGACCTTCGAGATGATTGACGGCGATAAAGGGTATTTGCTGAACGCTGGCAATTGCTTTGGCTGACATCACGCCAACAATAACACCGCCGATCAATCCCGGCCCTCCTGTGGCAGCTATGCCGTCTACATCCGCGAGCGTAACGTTCGCGTCATCGAGTGCTTGTTTGATTAAATGATCTACATGCTCAAGATGGGAGCGCGCCGCAATTTCGGGGACGATGCCGCCATAGGGACGATGTTCATTTTCCTGGCTCAGCACCACATTGCTGAGAATTCGCCCATCCGCATTTTCCGCATCACACACGACGGCGGCAGCGGTTTCATCACAACTCGATTCAATACCCAAAATGATCATATCGCTAAAGTTCTGTTTGGCTTTAAAAAAGTAATTTGATACTCGAAAAAGAGTTATTTCGGGTTTCATCGCCGGACTTTACTCTTTATGTTTTGGGAAAACCACTAGGAATAAGAAACACAGAAAATGGTAGCTATCGACAAACTTCGCGTTGGCACTCGAGGCAGTCCCTTGGCGCTTACACAGACCAATCAAATAATTAGCGTTTTAAAAAAGAACCACGTTGTTCTTAAGGAAGCTGGAGCGGTTGAAACCATCGTCATCAAAACAACGGGCGACCGCGAACAAAGCCGATTGCTCTCTGAAATCGGTGGCAAGGGCTTGTTCACCAAAGAACTTGATGAAGCAATGTTGCGCGGCGAGATCGACATCGCCATTCATTCTATGAAAGATATGCCAACTTTCCTGCCAGAAGGCATTGTGTTGCATGCGATTACTGAGCGGGTTGACCCCAGAGATGCTTTTATATCGCCGAAGGCCAAATCGATTGCCGACCTGCCGGAGGGCGCGATCGTGGGAACCGCCTCTCTCAGGCGAAAATCGCAAATTTTGAATATACGTCCTGATCTTCGTGTTGTACCTTTTAGAGGAAACGTGGATACCCGTTTGAATAAACTTAACGCCGGCGAGGTTGATGCAACTCTTTTGGCCTATGCGGGGTTGAAGCGCCTCGGTAAAGAAGATGTCGTAACCGCTTTAATTGATATCGACGAATTGCTGCCGGCAGTTGGTCAAGGAATATTGGCTGCGACCTGCCGAGAAGGTGATAAGCGAGCGAACGCTTTTATTGCATCTCTGGCCCATCCGCCAACCACCGCAGCTGTACTGGCCGAGCGCGCAATGCTGGCTGTGTTGGACGGATCGTGCCATACGCCGATTGCCGGATTGGCGCAACTGGACGGTACAGGTAAACTGACACTGCGCGGCCTAATTGCCCGCCCCGATGGCGCGGAAATGGCCGAGGTAAAATTAAGCGGCCAAGCCTCAGAAGCGGAACGTCTTGGTACTCAAGTCGCGAAAAAATTAGTAATTGAAGCCGGTCCGTCAATCTTAGATGCGATAAAAAAAGACGGACCTGATATAATAAAACCGCATCCGGAAAAGGAGCCATATAATGACCCGACAGAAAATTAAAAGAGGTTAGCTGATTATCATGCGCGTATTGGTAACCCGGCCGGGAGAAGATGGAACAGCATTAGCGGAGCTTTTAGGGGCTCGCGGTGTCGACCCATTGGTTGAGCCGCTTTTGACCATCAAGCAGATTGAAGGCGCGGCGCTCGAGCTCAAAGATGTTCAGGCCATTCTTCTGACCAGCGCAAATGGTGTACGCGCTTTGGCCAGACGATCTGAAAAGCGGGACATCCCCGTATTTGCTGTCGGTGATGCAACGGCGACGACGGCCAGAAGCTCCGGCTTTACCCAAGTGCACAGCGCCGCGGGCAATGTTGAAACTCTGGCTGATCTCGTCAAAGAGATGCTAAAGCCGAAAGACGGGCCGTTACTGCATGTGGCGGGCTCTTCAGTTGCCGGTGATCTTGTTGGTTTAATTGAAGCTGCCGGGTTTAAATGCGCGCGCGAAAAACTTTACGAGGCCGTCACAGAACGCAGCTTGAACTCATCGACAATAGCAGCGATCAAAGACAATCACATTGATGCCGTCGCACTTTATTCGCCAAGATCAGCGGAGATATTTGTTGAATTAATCCGAAAAGCACGCCTGGTTCGATCCTGTCAGAAAATTATCGCAATTTGCTTGAGTCAGGCGGTTGCCGACAAGATCGCGGAGTTGCACTGGCAAGAGGTTCACATTGCAGCCGAGCCCAATCAAGATGCGCTTCTGGATTTGGTGGCAGAGTTAAATGATGGTGATGCCGCCGCTGCGGCTTTAAATATTTCAAAGACAACAGCAGATCAGAACATGACAGAATTACCGACACCAACCGGGTCTACACAAACCCACAGAGTTGCCCCCATTCAACGCCGCCAAGGCGGCACCGCTCGAACGGTATTTATCACACTTCTTGTCGTAGCGGGTTTGATTGGCGCCGGCATGGCGGCTAAACCTTTGTGGCTGCCAAAAATTCAAAAACTTGCGCCGGCCCTTTTTGCAGCATCTGAAACCGATGTAAAAATTTCGAATTTAACAGGTCGACTGAAAGCCCTTGAAGACAGTCAGCAGGTTCCTGATTTGGTTATTCTTCAACAAGAGCGGAGACGATTACAAAGCAAATTGGATGCAACGCTGACACGGCTGGAGAAGCTTGAGGACTCTATCGGATCGGTCAAAAAAATGATTGAAGCGGTTAATTCCGATCCCACTGTCGGCGCCCAGGAAACACTAAAAAAGTTATCCATTCGCTTGAAGAAATTGGAACAGGATAATTCGGCCGGCAGATCAAAAGACGGCAAAACCATCGAAGGGCTTGCCGATCAGGTTGCCGCTTTAGAAAAGAAAATTCCAACAACCTTCGGTGATAGTCAAAGCAGTATCGCTCGCGCGCTGGTTCTATCGATTGGCCAATTGCGAGAAGCCGTTCGTGCCGGCCGTCCGTTTGGCGACGAGTTGTCAGCGCTAAAGACCTTGGTTGAAAAAACGGAGAGCCTTAAAAATGCGCTGGCCAATGCGTTAACCCAACTTTCGACAATTGCCGCCTCGGGCGCGCCAAGCTTGGAGATTTTGCGTCGCCAATTTGATGATAAGGCGGGAAAAATTGTTAAAGCCGGATTGGTGCCAACAGAAGGTAGCTGGGTGCAGAAAACCATTTCCCGTTTGACGGAATCGGTTAAATGGCGCCGGACAGATAATTTTGTCGGCAATGGCGTCGAAGCTATCGTCGCCAGAACTGAGCGTGCACTAAAATTCCGCGACGTTGAAAAAGCGATTAAGGAAATGGCGGCATTGTCGGAAAAGCCAGCAGGTTTGGCACGCGATTGGCTCCAGAGCGCACGGTCCAACGTCGTTGCTGAAAAAGCGCTTGCAGAATTACAGACTCGAGCCGTTGCTCAAATGGCTGCGGGGCAATAGACCCTGATGATAAGGGCTTTCTGGTTCCTCCTCCTATTAGCGTTGTTAAGTATTGGCGCTGCTGTGGTGGCGGACAATCCGGGCGTTGTTTTTCTCGAATGGCTTGGTTACAAAGTAGATACGTCGATCGGTGTGTTGTTTGCGGGCGTGCTTCTGGTCTCCGTCAGTTTGGCTATCATTTTCCGTGTTTGGTTCATTTTCAGAAGCGCGCCAAGGCGTCTTGGTAAAGCGCGCCGGGATTGGCGGCGGGAACGCGGATATAAGGCTTTGACCCAAGGCATGGTAGCGGTTGCTGCAGGCGATGCCCAGGAAGCCAGACGCCAAGCGCGCAAAGCAGAAAATTTACTGGCCGAGCCGCCTTTGACCATGTTGTTATCAGCCCAGGCCGCGCAATTGTCCGGTGATGAAAAAGCCGCCAGCAAATTTTTCGAGCGCATGGCGGCACGTAAAGACACCAAATATTTGGGCATCCACGGCATGCTCAACCAGGCCATCCAGGAAGGAGATAAAGATGTCGCTCTTGAACTGGCCGAGCAAGCCAATGATTTAAATCCAAAAACTGATAATGTTTCCAAGACATTGTTTGAACTGCAAGTTCAAAGTGGCAATTGGGAGGAAGCGGAAGATACGGTTCGTAAAGCTGTTAAAGACAAACATCTCGACAGCGACAGTGGCCGCCGCCGCCGCGCCGTTATATTATATCAACGCAGCATCGAAGCTGAAGGTGATGGCAAACTAAGTGATGCGCTAAGTTTTGCCCGCAAAGCCAATAACCTGATACCTGGATTTGTGCCTGCTGCTGTCCGCACATCGCGTTTGCTGCAAGGGGCTGGAAAACGCCGCAAAGCTGCCTCTGTAATAGAAGAGATATGGGTCGCCAATCCGCATCCTCAATTGGCAGATGTGATGGAAGAGCTTTCATCAGGCGCGGGCGCGCAAGAAAAAATGCGCAATGTTGAAAAACTTGCAACCTACAACAAAGATCACGCTGAAAGTCATTTGGCGATTGCAAAATCCGCCTTAGCGGCCGAGATGTGGCAGGAAGCCCGCGAACATTTGGAGGCGGTTGCCAATTCAACAGACATTCCTTCGGCCCGGGTTTGTCGGTATATGGCCGAGCTGGAAGAGGGTGAAAATAGCGACGTCGTGACCTCTCGCGAATGGCTTAAAAAGGCCGCTGTTGCCGAGCCTGATTCCGCCTGGAACTGCTCTCATTGTGGTCAGGTCATGGCGGATTGGGAGCCGGTTTGTAATCACTGCGAAAGTTTTGACAGCTTGGAATGGCGAACGCCGCCGCGGGTGACCCGATTGGCACCTATTGTAGAAGATGCTGTTGAAACAATCGATATAGAGCATGAGTCTGAAGCGGAGGCCAACCCCTCTTCTGGTGCTGATGCCGGCGATACCTCCAAGACATGAGCGATGTGCCATCCTCTCTGGCCACCGCGATCGAATTTCATCAAAAGGGCGATCTGGAAGCAGCAATTGGGCTATATCAGGACGTCATCGATAGTGATCCTGAAAATGCCGATGCCTGGCATTTGATGGGTGTCGTTGCTCATCAGCGCGGGAATAATGATTTGGCCGTTAAGCTTCTTGAAAATGCCATCTCATTGAAAGACGACGTCGCCGATTTTTATAGCAATATGGGCATGGTTCGACGTGCGCTGGGGGATGATGGTGCAGCCGATGGTGCTTTTCGCCGGGCTGTCGAGATTGATCCAAGTCATGCCAAGGCGCTCAGCAATCTGGCAGGCTTGCTGCGGAGCAATGGCGCGTTTTCATCTGCTGTTGATTATGCCCGCCGTGCCGTAAGAGCGGGTCCGGATGATCCGGAAGCGCATAATAATCTTGGTAACGCGTTGAAAGATAGCGGCGGCGACTGGGTGGAGGATGCGGTTGCAAGTTATCGCCAGGCGCCTGGACGCCTGTGTTCGATGATGTGAAGACGGCTCTCGCGGAAATG
>CAJXJM010000133.1 GCA_913054205.1 uncultured Rhodospirillaceae bacterium | reverse complement strand
TGGCACAGTTAAGCGGGAGAGCATCGTGGGGGCGCTCTCCCGCACCTTTTTGAAAGGTTAATTAAGTGACAGTCACTTAATTAAGATTTGATTTTATAAATTCAGAAATGAATTTCACAACATCATCTTGAATGCCTTCAAAGGTATGATGCGAGCCGGGGCCGCAGGGGTTGGGACCCGCATTACCACCACCGGTAAAAATTTTCGCGAGCGCCTTTGGTGAATTGATCATCCCGTTAGCAAGTTGTGTTGCTCCCGCAGGAGGTGTGCCACGACAACCATCCCCTTTATGGCCAATCGCAAGAGCTGGGATTTTAATCCGATCCAGTTGCAAGTTGGTGAGGCGAACAACGCCGGCGCGGGGAGGAATTCGAGTAACGCTGGACATCACGACCAAGCCGTTAATTTCGGCTTTTGAATTCAACGCCGCATGCATCACCGAGATCGTGCTGCGGCTGATACCCACCATCCAAATTGGCAATTTTGTCAGTTCTTTTATCGTTGAGATAACCGCTTCCAAATCCTTCAAATGGTCATCGGATTGGCGAAAACGTGGTTGCATGCCGCTGTCGTGATCTGACGGCGTATCGATAGCGGCAACAGTGAATCCCTGGGCTACAAAATCCTCTACATTCTGACCGATGAGGCCGCGATTTCGTTGGATCGTCGTACCGATCAGATTGAGGTACCCCGCGCCACCCGGCATTAAAATGAGTGCTGCCTTGGGGTTGTCTGGTTGAATAAACAGAACATTTACCGAAATGCCGTTGCGCGTATCGATGCGCATAGCCTTTTTGGACGCAGCAAAGGCAGTATTTGAAATAAGCCCGGCCATCATTAATGCCATCAAAAGTGTTCTCAAAATCTTTGTCCTATTAACTCAGAAAGACTCTATCAACGAACCAATAGAGGCCGAGCATTAGAATTATGGTTGAAGATATATAAACAAAGATCGGATTTCGTCGTTTGACGGGACCGTAGGGTGCATTCCGCACGACAAACCGATCTATTGCCAAAATTATGGGTAGGCAAATACCGACGATGGCGATCTGGCCGATCTCAACGCCAATGTTAAAAGTTGCAAGAGCAGTAACAAGGCCATCCTCGGGCAGGCCAAATTTTTTCAACACGCTGGCAAAACCAAAGCCGTGGACCAGACCTAAGACAAAAGTCACGAACCAGCGTTTCTCAATTTCGCGGTGAAAGAAATTTTCTGCGGCGACATAGATTATGGTTGCGGCGATAGCACCCTCGACAAAGACCGAGGGCAGGGCGACGACATCGAGGGTAGCGAGCGTTAATGTAATTGTATGGGCAATTGTAAAAGCCGTGACAACTTTAATCACCGGCCAAATACGTCTGGCCCACAACAATAGCGCAATTAAGAAGGCTATATGATCGTAGCCGAGAAATATGTGTTCAATCCCGGAGGCTACAAATCTTGTGACGGTTTCCATGAACGCGGGCGGCGCGACAGTGATACTGATTTTCGGCGTTTTAACATTGAGTAAGGGCGGCGTCTTGTTTTTCATTCCGGTGATAAAAACCAATTGGCCGGCATTGGGACTGAGGTCAAAAAACAACGACGTCTGATAGAACAATTCACCTTCGACTTTTTTGCAATCCCATTTTGTGTCCAGCGAAACTGCCTGAAATTGTTCGTATGATTTTTGCGAAACAAGTTCGCAACTGTCGCCTTCGCCATTAGCAACAGCCAAGTTCGACATAAGATATTCAGTTATTTTAGTTTTATGCTTGGCAAGGACATGCGGATTTACGATCCCACCGCGTATCGTGAGCGGAATATTGAAAACCTTTTGAAGGTCTGCGCCTTCAGCTTTAACCTCAACGGCTATCTGGCGATCAGGATTTTGTGTGACGCGAGCGGACGAAAGAAATATTTGATGCGCAAGAGCGTCATAGGACAACGTTGCTACGTACAGCCAAATCGCAATGCGCAGGACGAACTTCATTTTCTATTTTCGTTCTTTGTCTTCGGTCGGCGCACCGGATTCTTTCCAAGCCGTATACCCGCCTGCAATGTGGGCCACGGGCTTTAGCCCCATATTTTGAGCGGCATAAGTGGCAAGCGCGGAGCGGTGCCCAAGCGCACAAAAGAAAACGAATTTTTTGCCGGAGGCAAAGACGTCCTTGTGGTACATGCTTTCCGGATCAACCCAAAACTCGAGCATGCCGCGCGGCACGTGCAGCGCGCCTGGAATGGCACCTTCGCGCCAAAGTTCCCTGATATCGCGGAGGTCAACGAACTGGATATCAGGATCGTCTTTGGCCGCTTGTGCATCTTCAATGCTGAGGGTTTCTATTTCTGCTTCTGCTTCGGCGATGAGTTCTTTAACACCTTTTGTAATCATATTAATTCCTTAAGTGAGGGGGAGCTCGTTACCACAATCTTTCTGCATTTTTGTGCGCTATTGCATGGGCTACCTGGGTGGGAAGTTTTAACAAGGCGTTCCGCCAAATTCTGGTTTGTTCGTTATATTTTCGGTACCAATAAGACTTCCAGACTTTGTCATTTCTCACTCGATTTTATTCCAAATATGCGGGCGGCTTGTTCCGTGCTCGAAAGTTTCCGGAGTTCTTCTTAATAGGCGAGATTATTTTTGATCTGTGAGGGTTTTAAATCACGCTTGGCAATTGCCGCGGCCTGTTCCAACTGACCGGCAAGGCCATAGACTAAAGCAAGGTTTAACCTGTGACGAGGCCTGGCCGCTGGGTCGGCGACGATTTGCTTGAGAATGCCAATCGCTTCTTGGGTGTTGCCGCCGAGCGCCAATGAAAGCGCCAAATTATTTCGCAAAGGAAGTTGGTCTGGCGCAAGTTCCAGGCCATCAAGATATCGATTTTCAGCTTTTTTGTGCTGACCCGTTACATTCAGTGCGACGCCCAAGCCATTATAGGCGTCGAAATCTTTTGGGTTGATCTGCAAAGCCGCTTCGTATTGCGGTACCGCCAAATCAGCGCGGCCCATACCAATCAATGATTTGCCATAGCCGCGGCCACCGCCCCATCATTCGGAGAGCGCGTCGCCATGCGGTTATAAGCTTGGCTGGCATCGTTGAAATGTCCAATTGCGTTTGAGATTCGCCCGATGCCATCCAATGGCTCCAGAGCTTCTGGTCGCATACGATTGGCGCGACCGTACATGTTTTTAGCGGTGGTTAGATCGTTGCCTTTTTCGGTTGCCCGGGCAATGCGTAGAATTTGCTCATAACTCGCAAGTTTTTTTTCTTTCTTGCGCTCTTCCTTTGTCGGAATCATGCCACTACACGCCGATAGAAATACGGCTGTGATGGCGATTACAGACAGTGGGGCTGATTTTATTTTATAAAACATATATTCGTTCTTCTCAGACGCATTTTGAAAATAGACATTGCAATTGTTACTTATCTAATTGATTAATATAGCTGATTTTAACAGAAAGTTATAAGAGTAATCGTGGAAAACGCCTATATAGATTTAGCCAAAACCATCGAACGGCTGCACCGCAGATTTTTGGATGTTGTCCGCGCTGAACTCAATCGGTTGGGGCATCGCGACCTGACGGCTGTGCAAGCAATGCTGCTGACGAATATCGGTGACGAGGAAATCGTTATTCGAGATTTAATCGAGCGCGGCTATTATCAAGGATCAAACGTCTCTTATAATATGAAGAAACTTGTTGAAGGCGGCTACATCGAACAACAGCGCGCCGAACACGATAAACGTTCCGTGCGGATCAAGCTGACAGAGAAATTTAAAGAAATTTGCGCCCAGATTAAAGACCTAGAGCAGCGCAATGCCAAGTCACTCACGGAGGAGGGACTGACAGTCGAAGAAGTCGAACAGGTCCAGCGCACACTTAAACGCCTTGAGCGCGTGTGGGGCGACTACATCCACTACGGGCCAAGCTAGGTCTCTCCAACGTCGTCACCCCGCACTTGATGCGGGGTCCAGTTTATATCCACACCAGACAATTTGTAAGTTCCTGGATCTCGGCTCGGGGGCAAGGATGACGATTTATTTCATGTACACTAAAATTAGAGTCGCAAACGGAAATTTAGTGATTTCAGTATGGGCGCAGAATGTCCGCTTTCGGGTGTAAAGCAGTCGCATAATCGATCGCCAAATACCTGCTTGATTTTGGAGAGGCAAATTGTCAAATACTTGAGTATGCCATTCTCGTATTACATCGATTCAAACGTCAATTGTGTATTCATCCGAAGTATTGGAAAAATACCTTTGTTTGGTACACAGGAAGTAATCCAAAAGATATTGGACGATCAAGATTTCGATCCGGGAATGAATATGTTATTTGATACCTCTCGGTCAAAGTTGCCAAGCGAATGGAATTATAAATTTTTCACTGATTCAAATAGTGGCGTCAACCAGGATCTCTTTGTAGGTCAAACAGATTTCAAAATGGCATGGGTTGTTGCTGACGGTAAAGACTTTGCAAAATTTCACCAAATGATTCTTAGCACTCGATTGTCGCCGAATATTGTTGAACGCAAGGTCTATAGAGACGTTGAGACAGCCAAGCTATGGCTCGGCCTTCAAGGTAAGTACAAGATTAACGAATCTAGTTTCAGCAAAACATAGATGTCCGCTTAGGGTCAGAAGCAGACTCTTTTGCGTTTTGCTCATAATGTCTGCTTTCGGGGTAAGAGCGGATCTTTTTGGGGGTACGGTAAACAACTGATTTCCGTATAGAGTAAACAGACTTTGTGGATGCAGTGTTTTTTACAGATTTTGGATATTTGCGTTTTCAAAAATGATGGCGTTATCTAATGCAGCCGCGCCTTGAACAAAGGCAGCTCACTGAGCATGTCAGCGATTGAGCCCAGAGATTTAACTTGGAATTCTGTTGATGCGAGCGCCAATGAGGAATCACGCTCGATTTCTCGGATACCACGTCCCGTCTGCAAATGAATGCCGCCGGCGCAGCCTGCATTTAGACCTGCCCGCAAGTCGCCAGCACGATCTCCGGCAATCCAAGAGCCCTTCAGGTCAATATCCATAAGGTCAGCGGCAGCAAGCAGCATTCCCGGATTGGGCTTTCGCCAAGGGTGATCGTCATCATCGAAGGGTGCGCGTGCATCAATGTGATGGGGGCAGGCAAAAACCGCATCAATATGACCGCCGGCGTCAAATATTTCGGTTTGGAGCCGCTTCTGAACATCGATGAAATGCGACCAATTATAATATTGGCGGCCAATACCAGCTTGATTGGTCACAATAATGACCGGAATACCCAGTTCATTTGATTTGCGGATAACTTCAATTGCGCCGGGAATGAACGAAATATCTTCCGCGCGGTGAAGGTAATTTACTTCTTCGACAATTGCGCCATCTCTATCCAGGAAAAGAGCGGCTTTGTCTGAAGTTGATGCAATATCTGTAATAACTTGGGACCAGACATTGTCTTCGGTGACATTTGATTGATAATTATCGGGTGACATTGATAAGTTTGGCTTTCTTTAGCTGAGTGCGGCAGTTGCTTGACAATAGGGGCTTTTGCCGATGTTCTCTAGACTATGATGGATAAAATTTAAGAAGCAATTAATGACTGACAGTAAACCCAAACCCCTTCATTCACGTGTCACGACAGATGGCTTAGATCGCACGCCGCACCGCGCCTTTTTACGCGGTATGGGATTGAATGATGAAGACATTGCGAAGCCTTTTATCGGCGTTGTGAGTACTTCGGGGGAAACCACGCCCTGTGTGATGAATTTAGCGCCGCAAGCCAAGGCTGCCAAAGAAGGCGTGCGAGCTGCTGGCGGTACACCTCGAGAGTTCACCACGATTTCTGTCTCTGACGGTTTATCGATGAACCATCAAGGTATGAAGTTCTCGCTGATATCGCGGGAGGTCATTGCCGATAGTGTCGAGCTGGTCGTCCGGGGTCATGCCTATGACGGCATAGTCGGATTTGGCGGCTGCGATAAAAATCTGCCAGGAATCATGATGGGCATGGTGCGCTGCAACGTACCCTCCGTGTTCATTTATGGCGGCTCAGCGCTGCCGGGTACTTGGCGCGGTAAAGACGTCAGTATTGTGGATTCTTATGAAGGTGTCGGCGCCGTCATGGCCAATGAAATGACGTTGGAGGAGCTGGATGAATTAGAGCGTGTTTGTATGCCAACCATCGGCGCGTGCCCCGGGCAATTTACCGCCAATACCATGGGCATGGTCTCAGAAGTTCTTGGCCTGGCACCGCTTGGCTCTTCGATGATCCCAGGGATTTATGAAGAACGCTTTGACGTTGCGAAAAAGGCCGGCGAGATTGTTATGCGCGGTGTGCTTGGTGATGGACCGCTGCCGCGTGATTTGATCACCCGAAAATCTTTAGAAAATGCGAGTGCCGTTGTTGCGGCGACAGGTGGCTCCACCAATGCTGGGCTTCATATCCCGGCGATTGCACATGAAGCCGGCATTAGGTTTACCCTTGATGACGTTGCCGAAGTATTTGACCGCACGCCGCTAATTGCCAATTTAAAACCGGGCGGCTTGTATCATGCTAAAGACGTCTATGAAGTTGGTGGTGTGCCGGTGTTGCTAAAGGAAATGCTCAAGGGTGGCTATCTACATGGCGATTGTCTGACAGTTGATGGGTCAATACTGGCCGATGCGTTGACGGATGCACCTGATCCCGATGGCCAGGTATTTTTGACCCGGGAGGAAGCGTTTTCTGAAACAGGCGGTGTGGTGGTGCTCAAAGGTAATCTCTGTCCCGATGGCGCCTTATTAAAAGTTGCTGGGCTGAAATCCCTTATCCACGAAGGTCCTGCATTGGTGTTCGAATGTGAAGAGGACTGCATGGCAGTCATTCAAGATCGGTCTTACCAAGAAGGCTCGGTAATTGTTGTTCGTAATGAAGGCCCCAAAGGCGGTCCGGGTATGCGCGAGATGCTTGGTATAACAGCGATTATCTATGGCCAGGGCATGGGCGAAAAAGTGGCGCTGATCACCGACGGCCGGTTTTCC
>CAJXJM010000132.1 GCA_913054205.1 uncultured Rhodospirillaceae bacterium | reverse complement strand
CCTTCGATGACTATGCCGCCGGCGGTATATTTGCCGCTCTTGAAGCCATCGAACTGGCAACCGGTGAAAAACAAGTCACCGCAATCGGCTATTGCATCCGCGGCACCATACTTGCCGCAACGTTGGCCTATTTAGCCGCAACCGAAGACGATCGCATTTCGGCTGTGACCTTTTTCGCGGCCCAGGTTGACTTTGAAAAAGCCGGTGATTTATTGATATTTTCTGACGAAGCACAAATTTCAATGCTTGAGCGCGAAATAAAAGACGTTGGCTATCTTGACGGGGCCAATATGGCAGCCACTTTCAATGCTCTGCGCGCCAATGATTTAATCTGGTATTTTGTCATTAACAATTACTTGATGGGTAAGGAGCCGCCAGTATTTGATCTGCTTTATTGGAATTCAGATTCTACACGCTTCCCCTATCAAATGTTGTTCGATTATCTGCGCAATTTATATCAAAATAACCTGTTGGCAAAACCAGGCGGCTTTGATTTGATGGGCGAGAAACTTGATCTTCGAAACATCAATATTCCGACCTATATCCTGGCCAGCAAAGAAGATCATATAGCGCCTGCCGAATCAGTTTTTAAGGCAACGAATTTGTATTCAGGCGAAAATCGATTTGTACTCGCAGGCTCAGGTCATATTGCAGGTGTCATCAATCCACCCAGTAAAAACAAGTACCAATATTGGACCAACGCATCTAAAGAAACGCATGGCGAGTTTGATGAATGGTTTGCAGGGGCTACTGAAACGGCAGGCTCCTGGTGGCCGGACTGGCATAAATGGCTATCTAAAAAATCAGGAGCTAAAGTTAAAGCGCGAAAACCCGGCAGCGGTAAATTAAAGGTCATAGAACCGTCTCCCGGCAGCTACGTGAAGGTCAAAAGCTAAGGTCTGATTGTCCACATTATTGAAGCACCTGCCCCCGGCATTTTCCGACCTAAATTGAAGCTGGGCTCTTGCTATCAGAAAGACGGGCCGTTAGGGTTTGCTCATTCGGGATTTATAAAAAAAGGGACTAGAGACCTTCCATGCAATCTATGCTGTTTCTCATCTATCAAATCATCGGAATTTATATGTGGTGCCTCATCATCGTTGTGGTCATGAGCTGGCTCACCTCATTTAATGTGATCAATACGCAAAATAGATTTGTCTATCAGGTCTATGATTTTCTGTATCGAATCACCGAGCCTGCACTACGCCCGATCAGACGCTGGATTCCCGATCTTGGCGGCATTGATGTTTCGCCCGTCGTCTTGATATTGCTGCTGGTTTTTGTCCGCAATCTGCTCAAAGAATATGGCGGAAGACTTATCTAAACCCGTTAAATTGAATTCCCTGCTAGAGGCGGAGAAAGGCGCGATTCGCCTGGAACTTCGGCTCAGCCCCAACGCAAAACGATCCGCGATCACCGGAATCGGCGAGGATGCCAATGGCAGGGTTTATCTGAAAGCCTCCGTCACCGCTATTCCTGAAAACGGCAAAGCCAATGCCGCCTTGATCAAATTGCTTTCCAAGGAATGGAAGATTGCAAAATCCACGATCAGAATACGGCGTGGACAAACCAATCCAAGAAAAACGATTGAGATCGCTGGCGAAATCGATAGAGTGCGGCCTCTAATATCAGCGTGGCTCGAAAAGCTGGCAATTAACCCGGAGAAAAAGTCAAAAAATGGCTGATGCAAAAATCATCGATGGCAAAGCATTTGCCGAGCGTCTTAGAAACCGCGTTGCTGATCAGGTCCGCACTCTCAAAGAACAAAACAATGTCACGCCAGGCTTGGCCGTTGTATTGGTTGGTGAAGATCCGGCCAGCCAAATTTATGTTCGCAATAAAAACAAAATGACCAATGATGCCGGCATGAAAAGTTTTGAGCATCGCCTGCCGACTGAAACCTCTCAAAAAGAATTACTAACCCTCATCGAAGGACTCAACAGCGATTCTGAAGTCCATGGCATCTTGGTGCAATTACCGTTGCCGGATCAAATCAACGAGCAGGCCGTATTGGCTAAAATCGACCCAGCCAAAGACGTCGATGGATTTCATATATTTAATGCCGGTAAATTGGCGACTGGCTCTGATGGGCTTGTGCCGTGCACGCCGCTCGGCTGCATCATGATGATTAAGGATCAATTGGGCGATGATCTTTCCGGCAAACAAGCGCTGGTGATCGGCCGCTCGAACATTGTCGGAAAGCCAATGGCGGCTTTACTGCTGAAAGAAAACTGCACCGTGACGATTGCCCATTCAAGAACGGCTGATCTACCCGCTGAAGCAAGGCGCGCCGACATTCTGGTCGCTGCTGTAGGCCGCGCCCAAATGGTCAAAGGGGATTGGGTGAAAGAAGGCGCTGTTGTTATCGATGTTGGCATGAACCGCTTGACCCCCGACGGAGATGGCAAATCCAAGCTCTGCGGCGATGTTGATTTTGAAGAAGCCGTAAAAGTCGCTGGCGCCATCACACCTGTTCCAGGCGGCGTCGGCCCAATGACCATCGCCTGTCTTTTGCAAAATACGGTTACTGCCGCCTGCGCCCAGAACGATATTGAAGTACCTGAGGTTTAGGCGAATAGCGTGCGCTTTACCGCCTAAAGAGGATCTAAGTAAATTTATCCTACCATATTGAGGAGCTGCGGAGCTCGATCAATTATGGTTTCAAGAATTCGTTCCGCCTTATCTCGTTTGTCCAACACGGCGATGTTCAAGCGATCTTCGAATTTTTCTTGCTTCAGAATATTCTCGGCATCGTAAAGCGTTCTCAGTTCCTGCATAAAGATATGACGGGTGCCGATAGGGAGAAAATCCTTTTCACTAATGACCAAAAGGTAATTTAAGGAGCCGTCGAGCAAAACCGACCAAATCAATACCGTCAGCTCTTCATATTGCTCGTGTAATCTTTCCTTCTTGGCGCTTTCATTCAGCTCGATACGGCGTTCAATCACAATGAGAAACGACAAACATTCGCCCATCATTTCGCGGAACTCTTGATAGTCCTCAAAATTAATACTTTCCTTGAGGTGCTTTGGCGCTTCAGACAGCACGGCAAGTTCGGCAATCCGCTCGCTTAACAATTGCAGGAAGGTCTCAGCATCCTTATCTATAATTTCGTCCATAAAGCGCCTCTTTTGCGGCTCAATTATACATCGATGTTAATCATCCGCCGGAATGGTATTGCATTCAAGTCTGAGGATCGCCTTTGACTGAAAGAGACTGCTAATAAAAGTGTTCTCAACTGATATATCCGTTTTATCACAATCCCTGTAGCTTCATCGCGACGGCTTGGTGGGCCGCCATTAACAACCAAACCGTTCTCCGCCGCCGCCGCAATTATCGATAGTGGCGATTTAATCCAAAGTCTCACGCCTATTCCTCATTTTTTTGAAAGCAAAACCCACAATCTTTTGATAGTATGCGTTAACAAGAGAGGAAAGACAAAATGACCGGCACCTTAAGCCATCTTGGAATTGCGATGCTCGCTTTTATCGCCAGCCATTTGGTGATGTCGAGCGCGCCCATTCGTGATCCTCTTTTAAGAAAAATCGGCGAGCGCGGATTTATGGGCATTTATTCACTTGTTGCGGCAGCAATTATCTATTGGGTGGTTGCCGCCTATAACGCCGCGCCCGATGTCGAATATTGGCAGCCGCACACTGCCTTTAAACATCTTTCGCTCAGCTTGATGATCGTCGTCTGCATTTTTATTGTCGCCTCCCTCACGCCCAAGAACCCGACCATGGCCGGCGCGTCTGCCAATCAACTCCGAGACGGGCCGAGGGGCATTTTTCGCATCACCCGACATCCAATGATGTGGGGGGTTGGTCTTTGGGGCGTTCTGCACGTCCTCGCCAATGGAGACGTCGCCTCCTTGATATTTTATGGTGGCTTTGGCGTTTTGGCGATTTTTGGAACGGTTCTGATTGATCGACGAAAAGCCCGAACTCATGGGGCGGCTTGGCTGGTTTACGCCAATCAAAGCTCGCATATCCCGTTTGCCGCGATCCTCGCAAAGCGCACAAAATTCAGCGCAAAAGAAATCGGATGGCTGCCGGTGATCCTGGGTATTGGCCTATATTTGGTCCTCTTGATCTTGCACGAAACTGTGTTTGGCATTGCGCCGATGCCGTGGGTGTCCGGTGGGATATCCGGTATGTTTGATTAAACCGCCTTGGAGTGTTAGATACCCCGCCTGAAAGCATCAAATTCCAGGCGTTATAAACAAAAATGACCGACCTTACCCATAAGCGAAATTTCGCGATTATCGCCCATATCGATCATGGAAAATCGACGCTTGCCGACCGCATGATTGAGTTCTGCGGTGGGCTGACCTCGCGTGAGATGCAAGAGCAAGTCCTCGATTCGATGGATATCGAGCGTGAGCGCGGCATTACCATCAAAGCTCAAACCGTTCGGCTTTCATACAAGGCGAAAAATGGCGAAACCTATGATCTCAATTTGATCGACACACCGGGTCATGTCGATTTCTCCTATGAAGTCAGCCGGTCTTTGGCGGCCTGCGAAGGCTCGCTGCTGATTGTCGACACGACCCAAGGCGTCGAGGCCCAGACCCTCGCCAATGTGTATTTGGCGCTTGATGCCGATCATGAAATTGTGCCGATCTTAAATAAAATCGATCTTCAAGCCTCTGAGCCGGAACGCATTAAATCCCAAATTGAAGATGTCATCGGATTGGATGCATCAGACTCTATTCATATCTCGGCCAAAACCGGGATCGGCATTGAAGATGTCATGGAAGCTATTGTCGAGCGATTACCGGCACCCAAAGGCGCAGAAGACGCACCGCTCAAAGCCCTGCTGGTCGATTCTTGGTATGACGCTTATCTGGGCGTCATGATCCTGGTCCGCATTCAGGACGGAAAATTGGCACGCGGCATGAAAGTGAAACTCATGTCATCCGGCGCGGTGCACCAAATTGACCACGTCGGTGTGTTTACGCCCAAAGCGACCAAAGTTGATGCGCTTGAACCGGGAGATGTCGGCTATTTCACTGCATCGATTAAAACGGTTGCCGAGACCGACGTCGGTGACACCATCACCAATGAGAAAAACCCAGCGGCTGAGCCGCTTGCCGGATTTAAACCCTCGGTGCCTGTTGTGTTTTCAAGCTTGTTCCCAACCGATGCGGCTGAGTTCGAAGAATTGCGTGACAGCCTCGCCAAGCTTCGCCTCAATGATGCGAGCTTTGTCTATGAGGCGGAAACCTCGGCAGCACTGGGTTTTGGTTTCCGCTGTGGTTTTCTAGGATTGCTGCATCTGGAGATTGTTCAGGAGCGCCTCGAGCGCGAGTTCGATCTCGATTTGATCACCACTGCGCCAAGCGTTATTTACCGTTTGCATATGACCGATGGCTCGGAGCGGGAACTCCACAATCCTGCCGATATGCCGGAAGTCACTCAAATCGAATATATTGAAGAGCCTTGGATTAGGGCGACCATCATGGTGCCAGACGAACATCTGGGCGGCGTACTGTCTCTTTGCACCGAGCGGCGCGGCGAACAAATCGAGCTTACCTATGCCGGCAACCGGGCGATGGTGATTTACCGTCTGCCGCTCAATGAAATCGTCTTTGATTTCTATGACCGTTTGAAATCAACCAGCCGCGGCTATGCCAGCTTTGATTACCAAATGGATGGTTATAAAGAATCCAATTTGGTTAAAGTCTCGATCCTGGTCAACGGCGAGCTGGTCGATGCGTTGTCTTTCATGGCGCATAAAGGCCAATCGGAATTCCGCGGCCGGGCTATATGCGAACGTCTGAAAGACCTGATCCCCCGCCAACTCTTTAAAATTGCCATCCAGGCGGCGATTGGCGGCAAGGTGATTGCGCGTTCGACAATCTCAGCTCTCCGCAAAGACGTTACCGCCAAATGTTACGGCGGCGATATCACCCGAAAACGCAAACTGCTTGAAAAGCAGAAAAAGGGTAAAAAACGCATGCGCCAATTCGGCCAGGTTGAAATACCGCAGAGCGCCTTCCTGGCAGCTCTCAAAATGGGCGATGATTAGTCTTTTTCAGGATTATAGAGCGGTTTGACCAAATGCTCGGATTCAAGATCAGGCTCACCGAATAAATCATCATGTCCATCGACGGCTGCTTTATCATCGTCATCGGAAGGATTAAAATCGGTCAGATGGCCATATTTAGACGGCTCTGATTCTTCCGTATTGTCGATTTTTTCATCGAATTACTCTGCCGCCGCCACAATATCGTCATAGGAGGAAATCGGCAGATCATCATCGTCATCGGTGCCGGGCGCGGGCAAAACACGAAACCGCCACAAAAGATATATGCCGGGAAGGCCAAGGCTCAGCCAGCCTGGAAACCATAGGATGGCACGAATAATCGGATCCCACAGAAACGGGTGAATGTTTTTCTGAATGATGATTTTGGTTAGAATGAGCTCGCCGGGGATCAGCGTATGAAGCACCGTGTAGGCGCTCATCAAGCCGTGCATCTTGGCGATGCCCTGGGCAGCGGTTTCTGCGGCGGCAAATGCAAAGGCGCAGGCCAAGAGCAACCATCCGATGAGTTTTCCGGCATTCATAGGGCCACTTTACCAGCCCAAACCCGATCCTGATAGCATCTAAATTAAATGCGCAAAATCTGTTGCGATTGAGGTCCTGGTTTAGTAGGTTCGGCGCTCTTCAAATCCGACATTTCAGATGACGCGATTTTTAAGGAGGGGTGGCCGAGTGGTTTAAGGCGCACGCTTGGAAAGCGTGTATGCGTTAATAGCGCATCGAGGGTTCGAATCCCTCTCCCTCCTCCATTTACCCCTTTTAATCTAACGCTTTTTAATCTGTATGCTCTAGAACACGTTGCTGAGCGTATAGTTTTGACTTATGGCGTCTCATACTGTCTCATAGAAGCTCACTTTTAATGTGGGGCTAAATGTGGGGCTGGCATGACAAACCTAACTGATTTAAAGGCGCGAGGCATTAAACCTGATGGAAAACCGTTAGCTGACG
>CAJXJM010000131.1 GCA_913054205.1 uncultured Rhodospirillaceae bacterium | reverse complement strand
ACACAGATTTTTATTCATCGATCAATCACGCGACCAATGTTGGCAGGCTACTCAGGCCTGATAACCCATTGCTGCCAAATTACAAACATATCCCAATTGCCTATCACGGACGATCCTCCTCCATCCGAGTGAGCGGTACGCCCTCTAAGCGCCCGAAGGGACAGTTAAAAGCGCCAGATGCAGAGCTGCCGGTCTTTACTGCCTGCAAGCGTCTTGATTATGAAACCGAGCTTGGTGTTTTTGTCGGTCCCGGCAATTCGCTCGGCGAGACAATTGCGCTTGATGATGCAGAAGATCACATCTTCGGTTTTTGCGTTTTAAACGATTGGTCGGCGCGAGATATTCAAGCTTGGGAATATGTCCCTCTGGGGCCGTTCCTAGCGAAAAATTTTGCGACGACAATTTCGCCTTGGATCGTGACGATGGAAGCAATGGCGCCTTACCGGCAGGAAGTGACACCGCGCCCAGATGGCGATCCAGTGCCTCTGGCCTATTTGACTTCAGAAGCTCATGAGCAAAGCGGCGGGCTTGATATTAATCTTGATGTCGCCATCGCGACGCCAAAAATGCAAGAGAATGATGATGCGCCCTTTGTCATTGGCTCCCCAGTTTTTAAAGATATGTATTGGTCGGTGTTTCAAATGCTCACCCATCATGCGTCTGGCGGCTGTAATTTCCAACCGGGCGATTTTTATGGTTCCGGCACAATCTCAGGCACGGAGAAAGATCAACTCGGCAGCTTATTAGAGGCGTCGGTTGGCGGTATGCAAGAGATCACTTTCCCTACTGGCGAGACCCGTACCTTCCTTGAAGACGGCGATGAGGTTGTCATGCGGGCTTGGTGCGACAAGGACGGTGCTGCACGCATTGGATTTGGTGAATGCCGCTCGATAATTCTGCCAGCGGACGGGGGTACGGCATAATGATATTTTCGCTGATTTTATACGGTCTGAGTTGGTTGTTGAAAATAACGGCTTGGCGGCATGCCGCCTTTCGATCTCGCCTTAAAGAAAAGAATCTTATCGCCCAGATAAAAATCGCTGATGACAGCCAGGGTCGTTATTTTATTTTTAAGGACGGCAAAGTAACCTCAAAATCGGGTGTTCATCCTGATCCCGATATTTGTCTGGCGTTTAAAGATTCCAAAATCGCCGTTGAGCTTTTAATACCGCCGGTCGATTACCAACAGCAAATTGATGCGCAAAAAGAATTTAACCTGACCATGACGGGCGACGATGCCGATGCCTATTGGTTTGCGCAAACCATTATGCTGACACAAAATATTGATTGGAAATATGGCACCACTCTTGCGGATGGTACGAAGCGCTATACCAGCAATACCAATGGTGGCCCGGTTTTTGTTTATGTCAAAGATGAAAAAATTCTCCGCATAACACCAATAGAATTTGATGAAAGCGATCCCGGTACTTGGACGATTGAGGCGCGGGGTGAGAGTTTCACACCTCCCCGGCAAACCTCTCTGTCGCCGCATGGCCAAAATTGGAAATCGATGGTCTATTCGCCAGATCGCATTTTGCATCCCATGAAGCGTGTCGATTTTGATCCAAATGGAGAGCGCAATCCACAAAATCGCGGAAAGTCGGGATATGAGCGCATAAGTTGGGATGAGGCTCTTGATCTTGTTGCCAGTGAAATCCAACGCGTGAAACGAGATTACGGGCCTGGTTCAATGGCTTCCAGTCACGGCTCGCATCATACATTTGGCAATGTCGGCTACTATCTCAGTGCAAATTTCCGCTTCATGAATTTGGTTGGCCATACGGAAATTCACCATAATCCTGATAGTTGGGAGGGCTGGTATTGGGGCGGTCTCCACCATTGGGGACATAGCCTTCGGGTCGGTATGTCGGAAAATTATGGCACGGTTGAAGATCTGCTAAAACATTGCGAAATGGTTGTTTTTTGGTCCAGTAATCCGGAAGCGACAAGTGGCAATTATGGATCACACGAAGGTTCTATCAGGCGCCAATGGCTGAAAAAGCTCGATATCAAATTTGTTCATATTGATCCGTTTTATAATGACACAGCGCAGATGTTGGGTGGCAAATGGTTGGCGCCTAAACCGCAGACTGATCCGGCATTGGCTTTGGCAATCGCTTATGTGTGGATAACCGAAAATCTATATGACCAGGATTATGTCGCCAAACGAACGCTCGGGTTCGATAAATGGAAGGCCTATGTTCTTGGTGACGATGACGGTATTCCCAAAACGCCTGAGTGGCAGGCTGAGGAAACCGGTGTGTCAGCCAAAGAAGTTCGTGCTCTGGCTCGAGCTTGGGGCAATAAAAAAGTTTATCTGTCCGCCGGCGGTGCTGGAAATGGCTACGGAGGTGCTTGCCGAAATGCAACGGGCATTCAATGGTCACGTATGATGATTTGCCTGATGGCAATGCAAGGCATTGGAAAACCAGGCGTCAATCTCGGTAATATGCAGCGCGCAACGCCGTTGGATTTGCATTTTTATTTCCCAGGCTATGCTGATGGTGGTATTTCCGGCGATTTGACCAATACGGCTTTGGCGGTCTCGCTCTATCAGCGTATGCCGCAACTGCCGACAATCAATACAACCAGTCAAAAAATTCCCCGGCTGCATATGCCGGAAGCGATAGCAGGTAAAACCGTTGAAGGCTATGCCTGGGACGGCAAAACCATTGAGGGCCAGTTCAATAAGTTTGTTTATCCCAAGCAGGGTCAGGCACCTGTGAAGATGCTTTATAAATACGGTGGCTCCATGTTTGGCACCATGAGCGACACCAATAGATACGTTAAAATGTATGCCTCTGAGAATTTGGAGTTTGTCGTCAATCAATCGATTTGGATGGAGGGTGATGCAAAATTCGCAGATATAATCTTGCCAGCCTGCACGCATATGGAAAGATTTGACATCAGCGAATGGGCAGGAATCGGCGGCTACACACATCATGGTCAAAACCAATTGAACCACCGGGTGATAACATTCCAGCACAAATGCATTGAGCCATTAGGTGAATCCAAATCAGACTATCAAATCTTTCTTGAGATCGCGCAGCGTCTGGGATTAGGCCTTTTGTTTTCAGAAGGCATGAGTGAACTGGATTGGGCGAAGCGGCAATTTGAGGCCTCTGATCTGCCGAAACATATTTCCTGGAAAAAATTCCTTAAAAAGGGATATTTTGTCGTACCGCCTTTGAAAGAAGAACTCCGCCCGCCGGTTTCTTTCCGCTGGTTTGCAGAAGGACGTAAAAAAGATGTGCCGGAACCTCATCCACTTCCAGCCGATTATACGGAAGAGTTTCTGAAAGGCTTACAAACGCAATCTGGTAAGATTGAGTTCGATTGCAACAGCCTCAAACGATTTGATGCAGATGATCCCGAGCGTCCAACCATTGCGCGCTATACACCAAGTTGGGAAGGGCCCAGCGATGGTGATCGTTTTGGCAAATATCCACTTTTGATGATGACCCCACACGCGCGATACAGCTATCACAGTCAAGGCGACGGTAAGGATAGTTTTCTAAACGATATCGTTGACCATCGCGTCGAGATCGACGGTTATTATTATTGGACTTTGCGGATAAATACTAAGGATGCGGAAGATCGCGGTATTAAGAAGTTTGATCTTATCAAAATCTATAACGAAAGAGGGGCGGTTATCTGTGCGGCCTTTCCAACCACACGATTGGCGCGGGGAGTTTTGCATGGTTATGAATCTTGCGCGATATATGATCCTTTGGGTGAGCCAGGGAACTCAGTTGACCGAGGTGGTTGTCTCAACCAATTGACGCCTCGGCGAATGCAAATCAAACAATCTCATTCTATGGCGACAAGTTCTGCTTTGGTTGAGGTTGTATTGTGGGATGGCGGCACGGAACTCGATACGAATGAATCCGCAGCTAAGCCGGAAAAAGAGATCGTGCCGCCGGCATAAGGAACAGGATAATGGACGATCAGAAAACTGCTGAAAACTTTGACGTTAATAAAATAGA
This sequence comes from uncultured Rhodospirillaceae bacterium, assembly GCA_913054205.1. GTDB lineage: Bacteria > Pseudomonadota > Alphaproteobacteria > Rhodospirillales > UBA2165 > TMED23. Next base: position 3,010 of record CAJXJM010000131.1, on the reverse strand, counting down.
CCAAGCGTTTCTGGACGATCCGTTCCCGACATACAAATTGATGCGGGAAAATGATCCAGTCCACCGAAATCCAGATGGATCTTATTTTTTAACACGATATGAAGATGTCGTTCAGAGCTTTCGGCATCCCGCCATGAGCTCAGACAAGACCGTTGATTTTAAGCCGAAATTTGGTGATGGCCCGCTTTATGTTCATCACACCACAAGCCTGGTTTTTAACGATCCGCCCAAACACACACGTGTGCGGAAATTATTATCGGAAGCGTTTTCACCCAGAAAACTGTCGGAGTTGGAACCGGTGATTGACGGGATTGTTGATCGCTTGCTTGATCGCCTGGCAGCGCAAGGTGAATTCGATGTCGTGAATGACTATGCTCTTGCATTGCCGACGGAAATCATAGCCGACATGCTCGGCGTACCAGAAGAGCATCGCCACAAACTCCACAATTATTCTAATTTAATACTGGGTGCCCTTGACCCCGTGGTGACGCCGGAGAAAATTGAAGATGGTCACGCGGCAGTAGAGGAATTTGGCGCGCTTCTTGAGGAACTCATCTCTGAACGCCGCAAAATGCCGGAAGGCGGTGAGATGGGCGAGGTGCTCTCTTCATTGATTTTTGGTGAAGTAGATGGTGAAAATCTGACGCCGATTGAATTGGTGCAGAATTGTATATTTCTTCTGAACGCCGGGCACGAAACGACTGCCAATTTGGTCGGCAATGGCATCAGCATATTGTTGGATTACCCTGACCAATTGCAAAGATTGCGTGATGATCCAAGCCTGATTAAGACCGCGGTCGAAGAATTTCTGCGCTTTCAAAGCCCCTTACAAATTGGCAACCGCAAAGCTGTTGAAGACGTTGAATTTGGGCCTGAAGGAAGCAAAGTCACGATTTCGGCAGGTACCTTTCTACATACCTGTATTGGAGCAGCAAACCGCGATCCGGAAAAATTCGAAAACCCGGAAGAAGTAGATATCGGCAGGCAGCCTAACCCTCAGATCGCCTTTGGAATTGGTAAACATATTTGCATGGGCAATACCTTGGGTCGAATAGAAGGACACGTTGCTGTTGGCAAGTTTGTTGAACGTTTCCCAAATCTTCGTGCGACCGGGGAAAAGCGCAATCATGGTCGTGCACGCTTCAGAGGCCTCGAAGTCTTGCCGGTATCGGTTACCTAGCGTAGACGTTAAATATGGTCGAATTTCTCAGCGATCTCCTGACCCTCCATTTTGCCTATGCGTTTGGCATCGTCATTCTTGGCGGTTTAATGCACGGCTATACCGGTTGGGGTGGTGGCATGGTCATGATGCCTTTGATGACATTGATATTTAGCCCTGTCGAAGCCCTGGCGCTGATTTGTATCGGCGGCTTGCTGTTATCAGTACAGCTCTATCCTGCTGCAATGCGTATGGCCAACTGGCACGATATGCGCGCACTGTATTTAGCGATTATGATAGCGACGCCTATTGGAAGTGGATTACTGCTGTATCAAGATCCCACGACAGTGCGTAAAGTTATCGGCATATTCATTATCATTGCAGCACTGTTAATAATGAGCGGTTGGCAATATCGAGGAAAACGGGGAATTACTGCCGCTTCTTTTTTTGGTGGGATATCCGGTTTAATTAATGGATTTGCAGGCGTGGGCGGTTCTGCATTGGTCATTTATGTAATTGCATATCCAGACTCAGCACGTGTTCAACGAGCCAACATAGTCATCGGAGCTGGGCTGACGATTTTGCTTATCACGGGTACGCTTGCCGTTACTGGTGCAATTGGTTGGGACATTTTTGTCAAAGGTATACTTCTGGCACCGGGTCAAATGCTCGGCGGTTGGATCGGCGCCAAAATATTCAATTTGGCACCTCAGGAAATGTTTAAGAAGTTTACGCTTGTTGCCATTGTCGTGCTTGGGGCCTCAATCGTTATTCTTTAGCTTTATTCCGGATCAAAAAACGCGAGCGTTCTAATTTCGATACTTTCGCGGGGCGGCGAGCCTTCTGGTGTTAATGGATCATCGAATGACGTGTGCGCAGTGAAGCGGGCGCGGCCATCCTTTTCGGACTCAAAAACTTTGAAGACAATCGCTTCCTCGCGCTTCATTTCTGGGAAATAAAACCATTGGTGATTGTCGTTATGGGCGATTTGATAGGTTTGCCCAACCCGGTCAGGATAGCGGCGCTCAGAGATAATTAAATCTTTTTCCGGCAGGCTGCGGGCATCGCAAATGGCCAGCGGGTTGGTATAGAGAACCGGCTGAATAGGTCGCCACGCTTGAATGACAGCGAAGCGATTTTTCAAAAGTTCTTCTGCTTCATCCGGCAGTATATCGCGCACCCGTTGAGGACCAGACCACTCGGTGTAATCATTGTGAACGCGCTTTACGGGTTCGCGCAAAAGCAACTCTTCGCGTTTTTCATCATTTCCCGTCCGCACTGTATGGTCAAAAATAACCACGCGCGAGGCGCCGGAATGCTTTTTGATAAGTTCTTCAATCTCAGGGTAGTAGGTTGCTTTAATTTCTTCTGGGTCGAGGAAATCTTTAACCGCCGTATTGTGCTCGACAAGTTCGAAGCCGTGCACGTCAAGATTAAAGGGCTTATCCCATTCCCGCGCATTATGGATGGGCATGACATGGTCATCAAATTTACCGCTATAGGTCGGCATCTTTGTAATGGCATTTTTTGTTTCATTGACCGGCATAGTGCCATCATCAATGCAATAGGTGAGCGTAGCCTCGACTGTTCGCTCGGTGACCACTTGGTTCATGACGTTGTCCTTAATTTCTCTGATAGTTCATTGACTACATGTAGCTCGCAGAACCGCTAAGCGCAACCTGATCACCTAATCTGCGATCATTTCGCGGACTTTGTATTTTAGGACTTTGCCCAAGGCACTGCGCGGGAAATCATCGACGAATATGACGTCCTTGGGGTGTTTGAAGCGTGCCAGTTGATCTTGAAAGCGGCCCAGAAAATCGGCTTCTGTGATTGTCTTGCCGTCACTTG
>CAJXJM010000130.1 GCA_913054205.1 uncultured Rhodospirillaceae bacterium | reverse complement strand
GCTTTTGCCACCGGCATGGTGGTCGCGAGCTTGCTGCTGGTAAAGCGCATGACCGATCTTCAGCTCGATAGCGTTCGGGCGGTAATCGGTGATGAGGACGACCTTCATTTTTCCGCCGCAGAACAAGCAATCTTATCAGACTATGGTGATCATATTGTCCTTTATCATTTTGCCGGTCCGGTTAGTTTTGGCGCTGCGAAAGGTATCGCCAAGCGCCTGGTGCTGGATGAAAACCACAAAATTCTTATTCTCGATTTAACAGACGTGCCGATGGTCGATACCACGGGCGCTTTTGCCATCGATGATGTGATCGTCAACGCGCGGGAACTTGGGGCATCTATTATTTTGGCGGGCGCCAATCCATCAGTGCTCGATATTTTGGAGCGCCTTGGTGTGATGGATGGAATATCTCAAGGAAACGCAGCGACGCATTCCGTTGAAACACGCCACGCGGCGCTTGAAATGGCCGCGCATTTGATAAAAGAATAATCGATGGCTGCAATCGACGTAATCGAAGCTGATATTACGACTTTAGAAGTCGATGCAATCGTCAACGCAGCCAATGAAACTCTTTTAGGCGGCGGCGGTGTTGATGGCGCAATTCACCGCGCCGCAGGTCCGGAATTATTAGCAGAGTGTAAGTCCTTAGGGGGTTGTCCGACCGGAGAAGCAAAATTGACAGCTGGCTACAACCTGCCCGCAAAATACGTTATTCATACCGTCGGACCTGTTTGGCGTGGTGGTTCGGTTAACGAAAAAACTTTATTGGCAAATTGTTATCAGCATTCGTTGGAAATTGCCCGCGACAACGATGTGAATGAAATTGCGTTTCCGGCCATCAGCACGGGCGTTTACCGATTTCCAGGAGAGCTTGCCGCAGAAATCGCAACACGAACCGTCGCAATTTTTCTAAAGCAATCCGAGCCACCTAAAAAAGTAATATTTTGTTGTTTTGGTGCGGATTCCTTGAAGCACCACCAGATCGCTTTGGCAAATCTATAAGCCCTAACCTTGTAACATTTCCCGCAATGCCAGGAAGATCAGCCCAGATAAAATGGCCGCCGCCGGGACCGTGATGACCCAGGCGGCAACAATGGTCACTAGATGCCGCCGACGCACAAGTTTGCGTTTTTGCGCCTTCTTCGCTTTTTTCAGGTTTTTGGCTGTGCTGAGCGGTGTTTCTTCCCAGCTGACCTGTCCACTTGAGATTTCGCCATTGGCGACAGCCGCGGCCATGGGCTTGTTTTTATTAACCAAAAACTCTCTTAAGAAACCGACACCAAAAACAGCACCAACCGCAATATGGGTGGAACTAACCGGCAGCCCAAAGGCCGAGGCAATGATCACGGTTATGGCGGCGGAAAGTGCCACACAAAACGCCCGCACGCGGTTGAGCTTGGTAATTTTCTCACCGACAATTTCGATGACTTTGGGTCCAAACAACATCAAGCCGATTGATATACCGACCGCGCCAACAATCAGCACCCAAATCGGTAAAGTCACCTTTGCCGCAACCGTTCCGGCTGTAACCGCACTGACAATGGCCGCCAGAGGCCCCACCGCATTGGCGACATCGTTGGCACCATGGGCAAAACTCAACAAAGCTGCCGCGCAAATCAGCGGAATGGTAAATAGGTCACTGACCGATTTTCGGCGGTTTGGCATTGTTGCAGATGCCTTGGCAACGGCTGGGCGAACCAAGGCGTATCCGATCGCAAAGGCACCGACCCCTATCATCGCAATCATGTAGGGTTCTGGCTTCCAAACGCGCTTTAAACCTTTCATCACCAGATAGACCGAAAAGGCACTGGCCAAGATGGCGACGAGGACAGGCACCCACCGCCTTGCAGCAGCAAGTTTATCTTCTTTGTAGAGAATAAAATATTTGGCAAAGCCTAAAAACCCGGCAGCAACGAGGGCACCAAGTACAGGCGATATAACCCAGCTGGCTGCGATTTTCGCCATCACCGGCCAATTGACCGCAGCGAGACCGGCTGCTGCCACGCCGGCGCCCAAAACCCCGCCAACGACGGCATGGGTGGTCGAGACGGGCGCGCCGACATAAGTCGCAATATTGACCCAGATGGCGGCGGCTAAAAGCGCTGACATCATCGCCCAAATGAAAATGTTTTTATCTGATACGGCTTCCGGATTAATGATGTTTTTTGAAATAGTGGTCACAACATCACCGCCCGCGATGATCGCACCGGCGGATTCAAAAACCGCAGCGATAATCAAAGCGCCAACCAGTGTAATCGCCTTGGAGCCGACCGCCGGCCCGACATTATTGGCGACATCATTAGCACCGATATTGAGCGCCATGTAACCGCCGATAATCGCCGCGACAATGAGAATGCCGCCGCTTTCGAGGCCGGTTGTTTGAAACGCTGCAAAAATCAGAACGCCAATTAGAAAGAGGACACTAATACCTAAATTTATATTATTCTGTCCAACTTTAGCCGTCGCTTTTTCAAGTTGGATAATGCGTTTTAGATCTTTATCGACAGTGGATTTTTTGACCATATTGGTGTGCTCGTTGAAACTTTCAAAAATGATACGAGTAATATTCGCGACGAGGTATAAGACACTTGTATGACAGTTTGAATAGCGGATAGTGAACGCTAATTATGCCGTTAAGCAACGTGGCCTTAGCGGCCGTATCATGGTAAAAAAGACCGATCCAATTTTAATCCAACAGGTATAAAATCAACCCGTGACCGAACCTGCGCCAGAGCAATCACCAGAACGATCGACAGAGGAGAGTTCTGCCAAAGACGTCGCACCAGAAAAAACTGTGGCGAAAGCGGCGACGCCAATGATGGTGCAGTACCTGTCGATCAAGCGTGAAAATCCGGACTGCCTGTTATTTTATCGGATGGGCGATTTCTACGAATTGTTTTTTGAAGATGCGGTGCTGGCTGCCCGGGCGCTCGATATAACGTTGACCAAACGCGGCAAACATTTAGGCGAAGACATTCAAATGTGCGGTGTGCCGGTGCACGCCCACGAAAACTATTTGTCAAAGTTAATCCGGCAAGGTTTTAAAATCGCTGTCTGCGAGCAAACCGAGGACCCGGCGGAAGCCAAAAAGCGCGGTGCCAAATCAGTTGTTCGGCGCGAAGTTGTTCGCACGATTACGCCTGGCACCTTGACCGAAGACACGCTCCTCGACAGTAAGCGTAATAATTTTTTAGCGGCGCTTGCCGAGGCGCAAGGAAGTTATGGTTTGGCGTGGCTGGATATGTCGACGGGCGATTTGCAGATGCAGCCTTTGTCTGAAAATTCCGTGGCCGCGGCATTGGCCCGGCTGGATCCCGGTGAAGTTTTAATCTCCGATCGTTTGGTCGCCCGAGAAGATTTAGCCGATGCCTTTCAGCCGTGGTTGGATCGGCTGTCCACGCTCCCTGCCAGCCGGTTTGATTCGACCAATGGCGATCTTCGCTTGCAGGCAATGTTTGAAGTTAAAACCTTAGATGCTTTTGGGCCGTTTTCGCGTGCGGAGCTTGCGGCTGGCGGCGCGCTTATCGATTATGTCGAGCTGACCCAGCAAGGGCAGCTTCCAAGAATTGCCCCGCCAAAACGATTGTCCGAAGGCGCGGTTTTGGAAATTGATGTTGCGACGCGCCGTAATCTGGAACTCACGCAGACACTGAACGGTGAGCGCAAGGGCAGTTTACTCTCCATCATCGATCAAACCTTAACCGGTGCAGGGGGTCGCTTGTTGGCGGCGCATATTTCAGCGCCTCTAACCGATGCAGAAGCGATCAACCAGCGCCTCGATATGGTCCAGTATTTTTATGAAGACCATGGTCTCAGCAATACGCTCCGCGAATTTTTAAAACAGGTGCCGGATATTGAACGCGCTTTATCGCGGCTGACCTTGGCGCGAGGCGGCCCCCGCGATTTGGCGTCGATCCGAGAAGGATTGGCGCTGACAGCTGACATCCGCACTTGCCTTGAAGACGTGCATCTGCCGCAAGGAATTCAAGACGCCTTGGATGATTTTGGTGCCCATGGCGAGCTGGTGCTGATTTTGACCGAAGCATTGGAACTTGAATTGCCGCTTTATGCGCGGGACGGCGGTTTTATCGCCGAAGGCTTTGCGCCTCCCTTTGATGAGCTGCGCTTCCTTCGTGACGAGAGCCGCCGCTTGATCGCAGGCCTGCAAGATAATTATGTCCGCGCGGCGGGCATTCAAAACCTTAAAATCAAACACAACAATGTCCTCGGTTATTTTATCGAAGTTTCTGCCCGTCATGCCGAAACCATGCCGACCGGGCCTGAGGATATTTTCATTCACCGCCAAACCATGAGGAACGCTATCAGGTATACCACCGTCGAGCTTGGCGAGCTTGAGGGTAAAATCGCCAGCGCCACTGATAAAGCCCTGGCGATGGAATTAGAGCTCTATGACGATCTTGTTGCGCGCGTGATCGACCAGGTTGAGGAAATTGCGCTCGCTGCGTCGGCGTTGGCGCGCCTTGATGTCGCGGCCGGTATGGCGAGCTTGGCCGTCGATCAGCAATATTGTCGCCCCGCAGTAGATGACAGTCTTGCTTTCAATATTGTTGGCGGTCGCCACCCGGTCGTTGAACTCGCGTTGTCCCAAGACCCAAGTCTCGATGTCGCGAGCAGCTTCGTTGCCAATGATTGTCGTTTGAACGAAGACAGTCAGCTGTGGTTGCTGACCGGTCCGAATATGGCGGGTAAAAGTACCTTCCTCCGGCAAAATGCGTTGATCACGGTATTGGCCCAAATGGGCTCTTACGTGCCCGCCGAAAGCGTTCATCTTGGTATCGTCGATCGTTTGTTTTCGCGGGTTGGCGCAGCTGATGATCTCGCCCGGGGCCGCTCTACCTTCATGGTCGAGATGGTCGAAACCGCGGCTATTTTGTCGCAATCAACCGAACGCTCTTTTGTCATATTGGATGAAATTGGCCGCGGCACGGCAACCTTTGACGGGCTCTCGATTGCCTGGGCCGTGGTTGAGCATCTTCACGAGATCAATAAGTCCCGGGCATTGTTTGCCACTCATTATCATGAATTGACCAATTTGGCGTCCAAGCTGGATAGCCTCAGCTGCCACACCATGCGGGTCAAGGAATGGAAAGGCAGCGTTGTCTTCTTGCACGAGGTCGCAACCGGTGCGGCTGACAGATCCTACGGTATTCATGTCGGCCAATTAGCGGGCCTGCCGGACGCCGTGGTGACCCGCGCCGAAGAAGTCTTGGCGGCGTTGGAAGAAGGCGATCAGGCAGGGGCGGTCACCCGTCTTGCCGATGATCTGCCGTTGTTTGCTGCCGGGCCAAAATCCCGCGCCGCCGCAGAGCCGGAGATTTCAGCGCTCGAGCAAGAAATGGACGCGATCCTACCCGATGAGCTCAGCCCCAAAGAAGCGCTCGAGCTTATTTACAAGCTAAAAAAGCTGCGTGAATAGCGCGCATTTTTATCTCAGCCTCGAAAAACCCAAAATAATCTCCTATATTGTTTTTATAGAACGCTTTTGAGAGATAGATTTTAATGAACCAAATCAGCCAGCAACGTAAAATTATCGACCGCCTTGCCGTGGCCGAGCAGCTTGATGCTGTGTTGGGTGAAGAAGCCTATGAATCGATTAGGCGCCCGGAATTGGTGGCGGTTCTCAAAACGGCTCTGCAGGACGGTAAAGACGAAGTTCAGAGGCGCTTTGAGACCGGCGGCGTTGGCGCTGATGTGCTGCGCGGCAATTCGTTCCTGATCGATCAGATGGTGCGGATTATCTACGACCTTGCGACCACTCGGGCCTACCGTGTCGCCAATAGGACGACCTCCGAACAATTAAGTATTGTCGCGATTGGTGGATACGGGCGCGGTGAGTTGGCGCCCTATTCTGATGTCGATCTGATGTTCGTTATTCCCTACAAAGAAACGCCATACTGCGAACAGGTTATCGAGTTCATCCTCTATATGTTGTGGGATATGGGGCTCAAAGTCGGCCATTCGACGCGCTCGGTGGATGATGCGATTAGGCTATCCAAACAAGACCTCACGATTCGCACGGCAATCCTTGATGCGAGATGGTTGTGGGGAGACCAGGCTCTGTTTGCTGAGCTGATTAAACGCTATCAGGATGACGTGGTGTCAGGCACCGGCCCTAAATTTGTCGAGGCTAAATTACAAGAGCGCGATGACCGCCACGAACGCATGGGCGATTCGCGCTATGTGGTGGAGCCCAATGTTAAAGAAGGAAAAGGCGGCCTTCGCGATTTACAGACGCTCTATTGGCTTTCGCGCTATCTCTATAACGTTGACGAAGTTGACGAGTTGGTGCCGCTCAAAGTGTTCACCGAGCAAGACGTATCGCGTTATCGCAAGGCCTGCGATTTTTTGTGGACGGTTCGATGTCATATTCACTATCTCACCAACCGGGCCGAAGAGCGGGTGTCCTTTGACGTTCAAAAAGCCATCGGCGGGCGCATGGAGTATACTGATCGTCCCGGCTCCTCCGGGGTCGAGCGGTTTATGAAGCACTATTTCCTGATCGCCAAAGATGTCGGCGATCTCACCCGCGTTCTTTGTGCGGTGCTTGAAGACCAACAGAAAAAACGCGCGTTTTTCAAATTGCCCGGTAGTTTTACCGGCCTCCGCCGGCGCGCCAAGCTGGACGGATTTATCGATGACCGCGGCCGGATCATGGTTGAAAATGAAAATGCCTTCAAAGAGGATCCGCTAAAACTGATCCGGATTTTTTTGGATGCGCAAAACAATGACCTAGATGTTCACCCCGATGCGTTGCGGCTCATCACCCGTGATCTCAGGCTTATTAATAAAAAACTGCGGGATGATCCCGAAGCCAATCGCCTGTTTCTGGATATCATGACGTCAAAGAAAGATCCGGAAACAGCGCTCAGGCGGTTGAATGAGGCGGATGTTTTTGGCAAGTTTGTACCGGATTTTGGCCGCGTCGTCGCGCAGATGCAGTACGACATGTACCACACTTATACAGTGGACGAGCATACCATCCGCGCGATTGGTATTTTGTCTCGCATCGAAGACGGCTCCTACGCAGAGGACATGCCGAACGCCAGTAAGGCGATCTCTGAAATTCAGTAGC